>JBBQOT010000478.1:0-3421 GCA_038331165.1 Acetobacterales bacterium | reverse complement strand
GCGCTGCCGGTCGGCGACGGGGATCTGGTAGTAGTCGGGATGGATCTCGCCGAATGCGAGGAAGCCGTGGCGGCCGCCGCCGTATTCGACGAAGGCGGCCTGCAGCGAGGGTTCTACCCGTACCACCTTGGCCAGGTAGATGTTGCCTTTGAGCTGCTTCTTGGTGGCGGCCTCGACGTCGAAGTCTTCGAGGCGGTTACCGTCCAGCACCACCACGCGGGTTTCTTCCGCGTGGGTGGTATCGATCAGCATGCGTTTGGTCATGTAGTCGCGAACTCCGGTGCACCGCCGGCCCGCGCGCATCGGCGCGGCGGGGGCGGTTCGATAGGCTTGCATGGAGAGGCGGCTGGTCCGATCGCAGAAGATCAAGGGCAATGATGGCGTCGAGCGACCGAAGCCGCCCCGCGTCATTCCGCCACGCCGCAGCCCGCCGCACATGCACCGTCACGGCCGCGCGAGCGGTCTGGTCGGGCTGCGGAGGAAGCGTCGTCGCGTCGGTCATCATACCCTGCAACTGCGGATTGGAGCCCCAAGGGAGGCGCCGCCCCGGTGAAAAATGTCGCTGACCGCCCCCGCGACCAATCCCGTTGAGGGGCAGTCCCCGCCGCCTTGCCGCCCTCCGCGCCCCGCCTGACGGCATCGGGCATCGGTTCCGGCACAAGCCCCAGGCTATACAGCCGGGCGCGCGAAAGCACGCGCGATGCGGTTCAGCGGCGCGAGGCCGGCGGGCGCCGTTCCGGTGCAGGCGATTGGCGCAGGCGGGCAGCTGGGGCCACCCTTTGCGCCCACGCCGCCCGGTCGGCAAGACCGGGCTGGCATCGCGGGTTCGGAACGTCGTCTTGTCCGCCGGTCTGGCGCGGGACCGGCCGTTCATGGGCTGATCCCGGCGCGCCACCGAAACGCCGTCAACATGAAGCAAACCCCCCGCAACTGCAAGCTGCACCACCGCGCGGCCGGCATGGCATCCATCTGGTTTTGCAGGAAGTGTCGTAAATCAATTCTTAAGGTGACTTTCCCAATCCCGTGTGCGAAGATCGGTGCCGTTCATCTTATCTCTCGAACGCGCAGGATGGCGCGCGCACCAGGGTATCGTCGTGATCCGTCGTCGACTCATCCTCTCCGGCCTGTCGTTCAGCTTCGTGCTGCCGCAGCGCCCGTCCGACGCCGCGCCGGCGAGTGCAGGCAAGGCAGCGCTGCCGCTGGTGATGCTCGACCCGGGCCATGGCGGCAAGGACCCCGGTGCGATCGGCATCTCTGGCACCTATGAGAAACATGTGGCGTTGGCCGCCGCTCAGGAACTGCGCCGCCAATTGCTCGCCACCGGGCGCTACCGCGTCGAACTGACCCGCGGCCGCGACGTGTTCATTGCACTGGAAGAGCGGGTGGCGATCGCCCGGCGGCGCGGTGCCGCCCTGTTCGTGTCGATGCACGCCGACGCGCTGTCGGACGCCGCGGTGCGCGGGGCCAGCGTCTACACGCTGAACGAAACCGCTTCGGACGGGCAGACCGCCGCGCTGGCCCGGCGCGAGAATGCCGCCGACCGATTCGGCATCCCCAATTTCCAGGGTACGCCGCCCGAGGTTGCCCGCATCCTGGTGAGCCTGGTGCGGCAGGAGACGCGCGTCGGCTCGACCCGCATGGCCCGCTCGGTGGTCAACGCGCTGGGCCGCGACCTGCCGCTGTTGCCCAACCCGGCGCGCCACGCCAGCTTCATGGTGCTGAAGGCGGCGGATATCCCCAGCGTGCTGGTGGAACTCGGCTTCATGTCCAACCGCACAGACGAGGCCGCGCTGCGCCGCCCGGCCCACCGCGTAGTGCTCGCCAGCGCCATGCTGCGCGCGGTGGATGCCTATTTCGCCGCCGGCGGCGAACGCTACGCCGGGTGAATGGGCTCTCCTTTTCGTGCGGAATAACAGTGAGCCCAATGATTGATCCGAGGAAAGGAGCAAGGCCAGGGCTTTGCCGGGGACCATATCAATGGGTTTCCAAAGGCCGTCGGCCTTCGGTGGGTCCAGGGCAAGGCCCTGGCCTTGCCTTCTTCCAAACGTTGATCACGAGGCTACTTGTTATAGCGCAACACGATGCCGCCGCCGCGAAACTGTCGTGCCGGACGGTTTCGCGTTAGAACCCGGCCATGAGCGACCCCAACAGCGCCCCTCCGCTGACCGCCGGCGAGCGCCTCGCGCCGCGCACGCCGAGCTCCGCGCATATCGCGCGCCACGCCGGGCGTGTCCACGCGCCTGCTCCACCGCCGCCGCCCGAGCCGCCGGACGGCGAACCGCCGGTGCCGCCCGAGCGCCCACGCCGCCCGGCCACGCCCCGGCGCCGGCGTGGCGCGATCGCCCGGTTGTTCGGCTGGCTGATGTCGCTGGCAATCGCCGGCGGCGTGGTCGCCGTCGCCGCCGGCTTCGCGCTGGTGCAGCATTATGGCGCCGACCTGCCCGACCACGAAACCCTGACCCACTACCAGCCCGCGATGATGAGCCGGGTCTATGCCGGCGATGCACGGCTGCTGGCCGAGTTGGCCACCGAGAGGCGGATCTTCGTGCCATACTCGGCCGTTCCCGAGGTGGTGAAGCGCGCCTTCATCTCGGCCGAGGATCAGAATTTCTTCGACCACAAGGGGGTTGACCCGATCGCCATCGCACGGGCGGCGATTTTCGACCTGATGCAGTATGGCACGGGAAAGCGGCCGATCGGCGCCTCGACCATCACCCAGCAGGTCGCCAAGAACATGCTGCTGAGCAACGAGGTGTCGATCCGCCGCAAGGTGCGCGAGGCGTTGCTGGCGTTTCGCATCGAGCAGACGCTGAGCAAGGAACGCATTCTCGAGCTTTACCTCAACGAGATCTATCTGGGCCTGCAGGCCTATGGCGTTGCCGCCGCGGCGCAGTCGTATTTCAACAAGGCGCTGGACGAGCTGACCTTGCCGGAGGCGGCCTTTATCGCCGCCCTGCCCAAGGCGCCGAACAACTACAACCCGTTCCGCTTTCCCGAAGCTGGCCGCGCGCGTCGCGACTGGGTGCTGGACCGCATGGCCGAAGACCGTGCCATCAGCGCGGCGCAGAACGCGGAGGCGAAGTCGCTGCCGATCACCGTTTCGGCCTTTCGCCGGCCCGAGACGGTGGCGGGCGCCGAGTATTTCGCCGAGGAGGTGCGCCGCCAACTGGTCGACCGCTTCGGCGCCGAGCAGGTCACGCAGGGCGGCTTTACCGTGCGCACCAGCGTCGACCCGGTGTTGCAGGCCGCCGCCGATCGGGCCTTGCGCGAGGGGCTGGTGCGCTACGACCAGCGCCGCGGCACCTGGCGCGGGCCGGTGGGCCATGTCGACCTGCCGCCGCGGCAAGGTGCGAACCCGCCCGCCGGCTGGCAGGCCGCTCTGTCGGCCACCGCGCGCCCGCCCGGCATGCTGCCCGAGTGG
>JBBQOT010000477.1:0-3445 GCA_038331165.1 Acetobacterales bacterium | reverse complement strand
GTATTCCGGCGTAACCGTTGTCCAGTCGTGCCGCTCGTCGTGCGCGGCGTTGTTCACCAGCACGTCGATGCCCCCGAATTCATTGCCCACCGCCCGGATCGCCGCCTGGTAGGCCGCAATGTCGCGCAGGTCGCAATGGACGAAATGCGGCTTCGGCAACCCGGCCGCCGATAGCCGCTCGACCAGGGCCAGCGCCGGCGCATCCTGGATGTCGACGAAGGCGACGCGCGCCCCCTGGGCCGCGAAATGCTCCACGATCGACGCCCCGATGCCGCTGGCGCCGCCGCTGACGAACACCACGCGGTCGTGCAGGCTGGGGTAGCGCGCATCGGTTTCGGTCATGATTTCTCCTCCGGATTGGTCGGGTCGCGCGCGGCCTCCCGCGCCAGCCAGTCGCGCACCCCCTGCGGGCTGCCAAAGGCGTCGTCGACGCGCAGGCCGATGCCGCCCAGGTCACGCGCGGCGGCGATTGCATCCTCGTCGGTCACGTCGTCGCCGACAAACACCGGCACCCGGCCGGCGAATGGCGGGCGGGCCATCAGGGCTCGCACCGCATGGCCCTTGTCGATGCCGCACGGCCTGACCTCCCACACCATCGCACCTTCCAGCAGCGCGTGGCTGGGCAGCAGGTCCACCAGGCGCTGGGCCAGATCGCGCAGCGCCGGCCCGGCGTTGGGGCGCTTGCGGAAATGCAGCGCCACCCCGTTGGACTTGCGCTCCAGCAGCGTGCCCGGATGGGCGCCGATCACCATGCGCGCGCGTGCGAGCCATGCATCCGGGACCGCCGGAAAGGCCGCACGCTCGGCCGGCTCGCCCGGTGCGTGGCGCACCGCCCCGCCATGCTCGCCGGCAACGGCATACGGCACATCGCCGAACAGCGCATCGACCTGCGCGATCGGCCGGCCGGTCACGATCGCCAGCGCCCCGCCGACGCGGCAGCGCAGGATCTTCAACGCCCCGATCAGCCCGTCCGGCACCACCACGGCATCTGGTGAGGGCGCAAAGTCGATCAGCGTGCCGTCGAGGTCGAGCAGCAGCGCCATGCCTGCCGTCACCGCCGGCGCCGTCACGGCTTGCAGCCCGCCAGCCGGATATCGTGGGTGGCGTGCTCGACCAGGGCAAGCTGCGGCTGCGACAGCACCATCCAGCGGGCGAACAGCAGTGGCCGGCTGCCCTCGCTGATCTCCAGGAACGCAGCCGCATCCGCCGCACGGTCCGGCGGGCGCACGATGCAGCTGCGCACCACCACGCTCAGCGGGCCGAAGCGCACGGTCTCGCCGACGCGGGCGGTGAGTGCGGTGGTGCGGGCCATCACCTTGTCGACGCCGCGCAGCTCTGCCGTGCCCTGGGCCAGCCACTCGGTCTGCACCGGGGCGACCGGCGCGGCACTGGGGGCGACGGGGGTGGCCTGGCTGGGTGGCGCAGCAACGCTCCCGGCGGGCGGCGGCACGGCCGGCAGGAACTGGCCCGGCAGAAGCTGGGGCGCCGGCATCGGCTGGGCCTGCTGGCCGCGGCCGGGCACGTTCACGGCGGGCGGCTGGGCAACGGCCGCCCCGGCCAGCACACCGGCCAACGAACCGGCCAGCAACAGCGCCGCGACGACGCGCATGCTCAGCCGCGCTTGGGGCTGCGCAGGCCCTGCACCATCTCGGCCAATATGCCGCGCATGGCCGCATCATCCACCCCCATCAGCACCGCGTCCTCGAAGGCGTCCTGCATGACCTGCGCCAGTTCGGCGTGGTTCTCCGCCAGGGTCTTGAGCTTCTCCCGGCAGGACACCGGGCTGCCGTCGGGCTGTGGCCAGATCCTTGGCACCGCCGTCACGGCTTCTTCTCGGGCGCCGGCTTGTTCTGGTCGAGCTGGCGCTGCACGTTCGACGACAGCTCGCCCACGCCAAAGATGAACTTGCCCAGCAGCTGTTCCAGGCTGGCGGCCGACTGGGTGATGGTGAACTCGCCGCCATCGGCCAGGAACCTGTCGTCGCCGCCCGGCACGATGGCGATCGACTTGCCGCCGACCAGGCCCTCGCTGCTGACCTCGGCGCTGGAATCGCGCGGCACCTTCAGTCCCGGCTGCACGCTCATGGTCACGATCGCCTGGTAGGTCGTGGGATCGATGCGGGTCGCGGTCACGCTGCCGACGCGGACCCCGGCCAGGCGCACATCGGCGCCAACCGCCAGGCCGTCGATGCGGTCGAACTTCGCGCGAAGGGTGCTGCCGGAGACGGTGGCGCGTCCGGTATTGGCCACCGCGTAGCCGAGGAAGCCGGCCGCGACCAGCAGCACGGCGGCGCCGGCGATCAGTTCGGTGAGGTTGCGCTGGGCCATCGGGTGATCATCCTGGAACGAGGCTGCGCGCGATCAGGAACCCGGCTTCCAGGCCTCGTAGTCGCCGGTGGCCCGGGCGCGCTGGCCGCCCTGGTAGTCGTGGCCGGCGGGGCGATAGCTGTCGGCGGTGCCGGTCAGGTTCGCCAGATGCGGCTTCTGCCAGGGGCGGCGGCCCTGTTCCGGCAGGGCGGCGGCGGTGGTGTAGTGCAGCCAGCTATGCCACTCGGCCGGCACCTTGCTGGCTTCGGCCGTGCCACTGAACATGACCCAGCGGCGGGCGCGTTCGCCGGCGCGGGCGCGCTTGTCCTCATAATAGGCGTTGCCAAGGCTGTCGCGCCCGACGAGACGGCCGTGGAGCCACGTGTGGAGCCGGGTGCCGATGTTCATGCGGCAGATATAAGGGTTCGGGGGCCTGCGGTCCAGATAAGCGTTGGGAGGTCCACGACGTACCCCGCCATTCCCCCGAAACGGCTTATCCACAGGATTTTGTGGTTGACAGGGGTCCTGACCACAATATGCGGCTTTCCGAGTCGCGGAGTCAGGGATAACATCCCGCCATGGACAAAGACCCAAACCGCTCCTCCTCGCGTGGCCTGGCTGCCTGGCGCGGCGTGCGAATGCGCCGCACCATGGCCGCCGCCGATCCCGACAGCCAACCGCGCCAGGTGGCACTGCCGGCGGCGTGGGAGCAGCGGGCGGCCGAAGCGCTGGCGGGGCTGGCCGGCGGCGAGGGCTCGGTGAGCGCCTCCGCCGCCGCCGAGGCCTGGGTGCGGCCGGTGGCCGAGCGCGCGCGCCGGGCGGGATTGCAGGACGACCGCACCCAAGACACGCTGGGCGAGGCCCTGCATGCGCTGCTGGTGGCACGCCGCGGCACCGCGGGCGAGACGGTGTGGCAGGGGCTGGCGACGCCGCGGCCGGGCTTCACGCTGAACCTGCCGGCCTTCCACGATGCCGAGCACGGCTTCGACCATGCCGACTTTACCGCGGCGTGCGGCATGGCGGTGACCGCATTGACCCTGGCGGTGCCGTCCGCCACCCGGCTGGCGGTGTCGATGCACGACCTGGCCGGGCTGCTGTCGCGGCTGGGTCTTACCTATGACAGCCAGGCGGCGCGCGAA
>JBBQOT010000476.1:0-3445 GCA_038331165.1 Acetobacterales bacterium | reverse complement strand
CGCCTGGCCGCCAGGCGACCCCAGGACCAGCCGGATCGTCTTCATCACCCGCGACCTCAGCCGCGAGACCATCGAGGAAGGCCTGCTGGCCTTCGAACGAGCCGCGGCGGGATGAGGATGGTGAGAACGCATGTACGGAGAAAGTCCGGGCTCCGAGCCCGCCTTCGCGCCACCACGGCAAAGGCCCTGGCCTTGCCATCAGAACGATCACTCTCTACGGCGGCTGACGCCACGCCCGGTTGGCGCCCGACGACTGCATGCCGGTCGGGGAGACAGCGCCCGCATGTCGCGGCATGATGCGACGGTGTCGTGACCGTTCGACGTGAGGTTCCCATGCGCGCTCCTGTCATCTCTCGCCGTCATGTGCTTGCCGGGGCGGCGGCAGTGCCGATGTTGCCGCGCGCGGCCCGGGCTTCGGTGAAGCGCGGCGGGCGGCTGACGGTGGCGGCCGACTCGGAGCCGTCGAACCTCAACCCGGCGATCATCGCCAGCAACGGCGTGTTCTTCGTCGCCAGCAAGGTGATGGAGCCGCTGGCCGAGGCATCGTACGACGGCCGCGACGGGCTGGCGCCACGGCTGGCGACCGGGTGGGAGGGTGCGAAGGATGGGCGCTCGATCACTTTTTCCCTGCGCCAGGGGGTGGCGTGGCACGACGGCCAGAAGTTCACCTCGGCCGATGTGGCATTCTCGGCGCTGGAGGTGTGGAAGAAGCTGGGCAATCTCGGCCGCGCTGTTTTCCGCGAGCTGGAGGCGGTGGAGACGCCGGATGCCCACACCGCGGTGTTCCGCTTCGCCGTGCCGACGCCGGTGCAGCTGATCCGCAACGCCCTGCCGGCGCTGACCTCGGTGGTGCCGAAGCATCTGTTCGAGGGCACCGACATCATGCGCAACCCAGCCAACCGGGTGCTGGTGGGCACCGGGCCGTTCCGCTTCGCCGAGAACCGGCCGGGGGAGTACACGCGCCTGGTGCGGAATGCCGCGTATTGGGAGGCAGGACGGCCGTTCTTGGACGAGATCGTCTATCGCGTGTTGCCCGACCGGGCAGCGGCGGCCAATGCGCTGGAGGCCGAGGAAATCCAACTGGCGGCGTTCTCCGCCGTGCCGCTGGCCGACCTGGACCGCATCGCCCGCGTGCCGGGGCTGAAGGTTTTCGCCAATGGCTACGAGGGCCTGACCTATCAGCTCGTGGTCGAGATCAACCATCGGCGAAAGGAGCTTTCGGACCTGCGCGTGCGCCGGGCGCTAGCGCATGCAATCGACCGGGATTTCGTGGTGCGGACGATCTTTCGCGGCTTTGCCAGCGTCAGCCAAGGGCCGGTGCCGAGAAACGACCGGGTGTTCCATGCGCCCGAGATGGCGGGGTACGGGTTCAGCCCGGCGCGGTCCAATGCGCTGCTGGACGAGGCCGGTTACCCGCGCGCGTCGGACGGGGTGCGCTTCCGCCTGCGCCTGCTGCCGGCGCCGTTCTTCAACGAGACCAAGCAGTTCGGCGATTACCTGCGCCAGGCGCTGGCGGTGGTGGGGATCGACGCGGTGATCGTGGCCAACGACACGCCGGCGCATCTGAAGGCGGTCTACACCGACCATGCCTTCGACATCACGGTGGCCACACCGGTGTATCGCGGCGATCCCGCGATCTCGACCACCATCCTGTTCCAGAGCGGGCTGCCCGCCGGGGTGCCGTTCGCCAACCAGTATGGCTATGCCAATGCCGAGGTGGACGCGCTGATCAAGCAGGCGGTCGGCACGATCGATGATGCCGAGCGGGTGCGGCTGTACCGCGCGTTCCAGAAACAGGTGACCGACGACGTGGCGCTGATCAACGTGGCCGAGTTCAGTTTTATCAGTGTGGCGCGGGACAATCTGGTGGGGGTGTCGAACAACCCGCGCTGGGCGGTGTCGCATTGGGCGGATCTGGGGTTCTCGGGCTAGCACCGATGGGTCGCCCGCTACGCTTGGTCGGGCGGCGGCTGGTGGGCGTGGTGCCGGTGTTCGCGCTGGTGGTGATCGGCGCGTTCCTGCTGCTGGAGGCGGCACCCGGCGACGCGGTGGATGCCTATCTCGGCGGTATCGGCGGCGGCGACGCGGCACAGATGGCGGCGCTGCGGGCGGAATGGGGGCTCGATCGGGGTCCCCTGCCCCGGCTGGCGGCCTATGTGGCGGCGCTGCTGCGACTCGACCTCGGCTGGTCGACGGCGTTTGCGCGCCCGGTGCTGGCGGTGGTGCTGGAGCGGTTGCCGAACACCTTGCTGCTGATGGGGTTGGCGAGCGGACTGGCGTTGGCGCTGGGCTCGGCGCTGGGCGTTGTGTGCGGCGCGCGTCCGGGCTCGGTGCGGGATCGCGTGCTGTCGCTGGCGGCGATTGCGATCTACGCCATGCCGGGGTTCTGGCTGGGGCTGGTGCTGATCGTCGCGTTTTCCGTCGAGCTGCGCTGGCTGCCGAGCGGCGGGATGGAGACGGTGGCCTCCGGGCTGCGCGGCTGGGACCGGGCGGTGGATGTCGGCCGGCACATGGTGCTTCCGGTGTTCGCCCTTGGGCTGGTCTATATGGCGCTCTACCTGCGACTGATGCGCGATGGGATGGCCGAACTGTGGGCGCAGGATTTCGTCCGCGCCGCCCGCGCGCGCGGCATGGGTGGCGCACGGCTGGTGCTGCGGCATGTGGCGCGCAACGCGCTGCTGCCGGTGGTGACCATGCTGGGGCTGCAATCGGCGGCGATGCTGGGCGGCAGCGTGGTGATCGAGAGCGTGTTCGCCATTCCCGGGCTGGGCCGGCTGGCGGCCGAGGCGGTGGCGCGGCGGGACACGCCGCTGCTGCTGGGGGTGGTGCTGCTGAGTGCCGTGGTGGTGATGACGGTGAACCTGGTGATCGATCTGGCCTATGCGCTGCTCGACCCGCGCGTCGGCTCCGGGACGGGCGGGTGAACTTCCTGCGGCGCGTGGTGGCCAGCGGCGAGGGGCTGGCAGGAGTGGCGATGTTGGCGGTGCTGGTGGCCGTGGCGCTGGCCGCACCGCTGCTGGCGCCGGGCGATCCGCTGGCGATCAAGGGCGATCCGCTGGTGGCGCCGTTCGTGCAGGCGGCGCATCCGCTGGGCACCGACCGGCTGGGGCGCGATGTGCTGGCGGCCCTGATGCACGGCGCGCGCACGACTCTATTGGTCGCGGTGAGTGCCGCGGCGGCGGCGTTGGGCATCGGCATTACCGTCGGCACCGTGGCGGGTTTCCTGGGCGGCTGGGTGGACGAGGCGCTGATGCGGGTGGCCGAGGCGTTTCAGACCGTGCCGGCGTTCCTGCTGACTCTCGCGTTGATCAGCGTGACCGGGCCGCGGGCGGCGACGATCGTGCTGGGCATCGCCGCGGGTGCCTGGATGCAGCCGGCGCGCATTACGCGGGCGGAGATTTTGTCGCTGCGCGAGCGCGATTTCGTCGCCGCCGCACGGGTGATC
>JBBQOT010000475.1:0-3455 GCA_038331165.1 Acetobacterales bacterium | reverse complement strand
AGGCGCGCGCGCCGCCCGCATTCTGCCCGTCCTGTCCCAAGCACCCCCACTACGGGGGCGTCGACTCACGCCCTAATTCAATACGATATAGAAATAATATGCATCACCCAGGCAACCCCTTCGTCGTCGAATACTCAAAATGCAGCGCCGTATCGGGAAACACGATCGGATGGATCGCATGCGCCGCCATCGCCGCCTCCGAGAACCCCTGCAAAATCAACTTCAACTTCCCCGGATAAACCGCCACGTCGCCAATCGCGAACACCCCCGCCACCGTCGTCTCACAGGTCGCCGGCGTCACCACCACATGGCTGCGTTCCAGCCCCAACCCCCAAGCGGCGATTGGCCCCAGATCCATTGAAAGCCCAAAGAACGGCAGCAACACATCGGCCGCCAATTGCCGTGTCCCGCCGTCCAGATCGGCCACCTCCACCGCAGCCAACACCCCGCCCGCCCCATGCAGCGCCTGCAACTGATACGGAATGACCATCTCCACCTCCCCCCGCGCCGCCGCCGCATCAAGCTGCCCCGCCGTCTCCGGTGCCGCACGAAACTTCGCCCGCCGATGCACCACCTGGATCGACGCCGCGATCCCCCGCAGCGCCAGCGCCCAGTCCACCGCCGAATCCCCACCGCCCGCAATCACCACCCGCTTGCCGCGCAAATCCTCCCGCCGCCGCACATAATACTGCACCGCGCCTGAGGCCTCGTACTCCGCCAGCCCCGCCAAAGGCGGCCGGTTCGGCCCGAACGCCCCAGCCCCCGCCGCGATCACCACCGCCTTGCACCGCACCACATCCCCCTGGTCGGTCCCCAGGATGAACCCACCCGCCGCGCTCTCCAGCCGCTCCACCCGCCGCCCCAGCAGCAACGCCGGACTGAACGGCGCGATCTGCTTTTCCAACTGCGCGATCAACTCCGCCGCCGCGATCGCCGGATGCGCCGGAATGTCGTAGATCGGCTTCTCCGGATACAGCGCCGTGCACTGCCCGCCCAACGCGCCCAGCGCATCGATCAGCACGCAGCGCAGCTTCAGCATCCCCAGTTCAAAGGCCGCAAACATCCCCACCGGCCCAGCGCCGATAATCGCCACATCGGTCCCAATCATCTGCGTCATGTGCCATCCGCGAAACTGCTCTGCTCACGCGCATTGTGCCCCGCCGCCCCGCTCGGGCAAAGTCAGCCGATGCACCACGCCCTGCCAAGCCAACAATCCACCCACGCGCTCGCCGCCGAGATCGCCGCCCTGGTGCGCCCCGGCGACGCCATCCTGCTGGAAGGTCCGCTCGGCGCCGGCAAAACCGCCTTCGCCCGCGCCTTCCTGCGCGCCGTCACCGGCGATGCCGCGTTGGAAGTGCCCAGCCCCACCTTCACCCTGGTGCAAACCTACGAAACCCACCGCGGCCCAATCCACCACTTCGACCTCTGGCGCCTCGCCGGCCCCGCCGCCCTCGAAGAACTGGGCTGGGACGAGCTGCGCCACGACATCGTCCTGGTCGAATGGCCCGACCGCCTCGGCGACCTCCGCCCCGAAGATGCGCTGACGATCCACCTGCACCCCACCGGCCCCGAGTCGCGCGCCGCCGAACTCGACGGCTGGCCCGGGCGCCTCGCATGACCGCCCTCCATCTGGCCACCCTGCCGCTCCACGCCCCGTTCCTCGACCGCATCGCCGGGGAATGGCTCGCCCGCCACGGCGATGCCGACGGCCTGATCCTGCTGCCCACCCGCCGCGCCGCCCGCGCCCTGGCCGACGCCTTCCTGCGCGCCGGCCAAGGCAAGCCCATGCTCCTCCCCCGCATCACCGCCATCGGCGCACTCGATGAAGCCCCCCTGGCACTATCCGGCGCCCTCGACCTGCCACCCGCCGTCGAACCCGCCCACCGCCTCGCCGCCCTCACCCGCCTGGTGATGGCCCTGCCGCAGGAACACCTCGCCGGTGCCGCCGACCGCGCCTGGACCCTCGCACGCGAACTCGCTCTGCTGATGGACCAGGCCGAGCGCGCCGAACTCAACCTGCGCACCGCGCTGGCCCGCGCCGCCGAAGCCGAGCACGCCACCCACTGGCAGATCACCCTGAACTTCCTCGAAATCGTCACCGACGCCTGGCCGCGCTGGCTCGACGAGCAGGGCCTGATGAACCCCGCCGCCCGCCAGGTGAAGCTGCTCGCCGCCCAAGCCGCGTCATGGGCAGCAGCCGCGCCCGCGCACCCCGTCTGGATGGTCGGCATGCAGGGCGGCATTCCCGCCATCGCCCGCCTGATGCGCGCAGCCGCCGCCCTGCCACGCGGCGAGGTGGTGCTGCCCGGCCTCGACCTCGCCATGCCCGATGCGGTGTGGGAGGCGCTGGACGACAGCCACCCGCAAGCCGGCATGCGCACGCTCCTGGCCGGCCTCGGCGCCCGCCGTGGCGACGTCGCTGCCTGGCCCGCCACCGGATCCACCGCCCGCGCCGCCCTGTTATCGCGCGCCCTCCTGCCGGCAATGGCGCTCGCCGCCTGGCGCGACCCCACCACCGACGCACCAGAAAACCTCTACCGACTCGAAACCGCCGACCAGCAGGAGGAGGCAGTGGCAATCGCCATGATCCTGCGCGACACCCTGGAACAGCCCGGCCAACGCGCCGCCCTGGTCACCCCCGACCGCACCCTGGCCGGCCGCGTCTCGGCCGAGTTGCAGCGCTGGGACGTGCTGGCCGACGATTCCGCGGGCGAGCTGCTGGCCCACGCCCCACCCGCGGTGTTCCTGCGCCTGCTCGCAGCGACTGTGGCCGACGACCTCGGCCCGGTCAGCGTCCTGGCCCTGTTGAAGCACCCCTTCGCCGCCGCCGGCCTGCCACCCGCCGCCTGCCGTGCCGCGGCCCGCGCGCTGGAACACGCCTGCCTGCGCGGACCCCGCCCCCCGGGCGGCATCGCCGGGCTGCGCCTGGCCATCGACCGGCTGGATGCCGACCGCCATGCCCCGCTGGCCGACCTGCTCGACCGACTGGCAGCCTGCCTCGCCCCGCTGCTCAGCCTCACCGGATCCGCGATGGCGCCCGCCGTCATGCTGGGCGCCCTGGTCGCGGCGGCCGAGGCGCTGGCCGCCACCGACGAACGGCCGGGCCCGGCGATCCTCTGGGCGCAGGAGGAAGGCGAGGCGCTGGCCACCGCATTGGCCGGCGCGCTGCCGCATCTGCCGCTGCTGCCCGACCAGCCGCCATCGGTGCTGCCCGGCCTGCTCGACGCGCTGCTGGAGGGTGCCATGGTGCGCAGCCGCCGCGTGCTGCGCGGCCGCGACGCCGCCGGCGAACATCCCCGCGTGTTCATCTGGGGCTTGCTGGAGGCGCAGCTGCAA
The DNA here is from genome assembly GCA_038331165.1 of Acetobacterales bacterium. Taxonomy (GTDB): domain Bacteria; phylum Pseudomonadota; class Alphaproteobacteria; order Acetobacterales; family Acetobacteraceae; genus CAMDGX01. The sequence continues at coordinate 119 of JBBQOT010000475.1, read as the reverse complement.
AGCGTCGACGTGGTGGTGCTGGGCGGCCTCGTCGAGGGCGTCTGGCCGCCCGCCACCGACCCCGGCCCCTGGCTCAGCCGGCCGATGCGCGCCCGCGCGGGCCTGCCGAGTGCCGAGGC
>JBBQOT010000474.1:0-3460 GCA_038331165.1 Acetobacterales bacterium | reverse complement strand
GCCTCTGGACTCCATTTGTTTAAGTGTTGTTTCGGGAAGGGGGCCATCACGGTGGTTGAAACAACACTTAAACAAATGGAGTCCAGAGGCCCTGCCTCTGGCGGGTCCAGGGCAGAGCCCTGGCCTTACTTATCTCACCTCAGGCCCTTACCTACTTCCATGGGTCAATCATTCGCCCTGTGGGCATCACGCGTGCGGCGCCCGGGCCAGGGCGGCGACCTGCTGGGTGCGGGCGGTCCAGCCGGCGCCGAAACTGGGGAAATCAGGCAGGCTGCGGTAGTGCGCCAGCCGGGCCTCGGCAAGCTGGTCGACCAGCCGGGCCGGGTCGATCGCGCGCACGGCGCCGAGCGTCTTGGGGCCGACCGAGCCGTCGGCGGTGACGCCGGCGATGCGTTGCAGCGCCTGCACCGCCACGCGCGGGCCGGCGGTCACGCCAAAATCGAAGGTCATCAGCGCGGCCGCCGGCGGCAGGTCGCCGCAGCGCATCGGCAGCCAGTAGCCGGCGCGATAGATTTCGCCGGCTTCGCGACGCGTCAGCGCCCGCAGGTCGGTGAGCAGGTGCTGGCAGCCTTCCGGTGACAGGCCATCGGGGTCGATGCCTCTCCAGCCGGCGAGGGAGCGCCAAGTGATGCCCAGGTTGGTCGGGCCGCCGCGGTCTTGGCTATGGTCGGCGTACCCGCCCTCCTTGTCGAGCACCACGGCCAGGCATTGCTCGAACAGCGCGTCGCCCGCGGGCACCGCCGGTGCGGCGGGCGGGTCCGCCACGGTGTGGGCCGGGCTGAAAGCGGCGGCCTGCAGCCGGCTCACCGTCTCGTCCTTGCTGCGCGAACCCTGCGAGGAGCCGAGCCAGAAATTCACCACGGTGGCAAAGGCAGTGGCCAGTGCACCGACGGCCATGTTGACGATGTTCACCACAGTGGTGTCACCCGGGCTGGCGTGGACGCCACCGGCCATCAGCACGATCAGGAAGACGAAAAACCCGACGGTGACCAGCACCGAAACTGCCGGCGCGCCCCAGGCGATGGGGCTGCCGGCCTGCACCAGCCCCGTCATGGTGGCGTGCGCGCTCTGGGTGCTTTCCAGCGCCACCCGCAGTTCCATCAGCTCAGCCTTGCGCTTGTGCTCGGCCGCCAGCTCCGCCGATTTCTGGCTGTCCAGCGCGATCTCGGCCAGGCGGATGCGCAGGGTGGTGGCCAGCGCCGGGTCTTCCGCCAGCTTGCGCTGCGCCTCGGCGGGGTCGGCGGTGCCTGTCACCGCCTGCACCACGCCGGCGACGTTGGTGGCGACCGCGCCGGCCCTGTCGCCGGCCAGGGCCTTGATCAGTTCTGGCACCACGGCGAGCGCCAGGGGAATGAGTGGCAGCATCGGATGCTCCATTTGAATAAGGACAATGATCCTAGATCGGATAAAATTCCGCTTCAACCCGGCTTGACGTCGCGTTGGTCGCAGCCGCCAATGGCGCCATGACGCTTCGTCCTATCCCCGTCTGGCGCTCGCTGATGTATGTGCCGGCGCATGTCGACCGCTTCATCGACCGCGCTCACACCCGCGGCGCCGACTGCATCCAGCTCGACCTGGAGGACAGCGTGCCGCCCTCGGAAAAACCCGCCGCCCGCGCCAACCTCGCCTCGGCGGCCCGACAGGTGCGGCGTGGGCCGAACGACGTTCTGGTGCGCATCAACGCCCCCCTGTCGCTCGCCGTCGCCGATGTCGAAGCGGCGGTCGGGCCCGATGTCGATGGCTTGATCATCACCAAGGCGCGCGGCCCCGACCACGTGAAACTGCTCGATGAGCTGGTGTCCGAGCGCGAGACCAAGGCCGGCCTGCCCGAGGGCTACACCTGGTTCTACATCCTGGTCGAAACACCCGAGGCGCTGCCCCATGCCGAAGCCATCGCCCGCGCCAGCAAGCGGTGCATTGCCATGAGCCTGGGCGCCGAGGATTTCGCCCTCGCACTGGGCGCCGAACCCACCGAGGAGGCGCTGTCCCTGGCCAAGGGTCTGATCCTGCACGCCGCCCGCGCCGCCGGAGTGATGCCGCTGGGGTTGACCGGCACGCTGGCCGGGTTCGGCGACGTCGCGGCCTTCGCGGCCATGGCACGCCGCTCGCGCGCGTTGGGGTTCGAGGGCGCGTCGTGCATCAACCCGGTGCAGGTGGGGCCGCTCAACGAGGCATTTTCCCCCGGCGCCGAGGAAATCGCCCATGCCAGGCGGGTGATCGAGGTGGATCGCCAAGCGGCGGCCGAGGGGCGTGGGGCGGTGGCGCTGGACGGTCGGATGATCGACACCCCCGTGGTGCGCCGCGCCGAGCGGCTGCTGGCCCGGGCCGAGGCGATCGCTGCGCGGGTCGCGCGCGGATGATAGACATGAGCACCCACGCCAAGCTTGCCGCCCTGATCGTGCGCTGCAGCGACCTGGCGCCATTGCCGATGGCGGTAGTGCACCCCTGTGACGTGCCTTCGCTGGAGGGCGCGCTGCGCGCCGCCGCGGTGGGGCTGATCGCCCCGGTGCTGGTGGGGCCGCAGGCGCGCATCCGCGCCACCGCCGCCGCCGCCGGGCTCGACCTTGCCGCCTGGCGCATCCTCGACACGCCGCACAGCCATGCCAGCGCCGAGCGCGCCGTGGCCCTGGTGCGCGAGGGCGGCGTCGCCGCGCTGATGAAGGGCAGCCTGCACACCGACGAGCTGATGGCCGCGGTGGTGGCCAAGGACACCGGGCTGCGCACCGCGCGGCGCCTGAGCCATGTCTTCGTGATGGACGTGCCGACCTACGCCAAGCTGCTGCTGATCACCGACGCGGCGGTGAACATCCTGCCCAGCCTGGACGACAAGGCCGACATCGCCGCCAACGCCATCGAGTTGGCCCAGGCGCTCGGCGTGGCGCGGCCGAAGGTGGCGATCCTGTCGGCGGTGGAGACGGTGACGGCCAAGCTGCCGTCGACCATCGAGGCCGCGGCGCTGTGCAAGATGGCGGAGCGCGGGCAAATCAAGGGCGGGGTGCTTGACGGCCCGCTGGCGTTCGACAACGCCATCAACCGAGAGGCGGCGCGCACCAAGGGTATCACGTCGGAGGTGGCAGGCGACGCCGACATCCTGCTGGTGCCCGACCTGGAGGCGGGCAACATGCTGGCCAAGACGCTCACCTTCCTGGGCGGGGCGGATGCCGGGGGTGTGGTGATGGGGGCTAGGGTGCCGATCGTTCTGACCAGCCGGGCCGACAGCCTGACGGCGCGGTTGGCAAGCTGCGCGATCGCGGTGCTGGACGCCGCGGCGCGGGCGGCACAGCTCGCTCTGCCCTGCTGAACGGGCCCGGGTCATCCCGCTGGCAAAGCCGGCTTAGGGCCTGAGGTGAGATAAGTAAGGCCAGGGCTCTGCCCTGGACCCGCCAGAGGCAGCGCCTCTGGACTCCATTTGTTTAAGTGTTGTTTGGGGAAGGGGGCCATCACGGTGGTTGAAACATCC
>JBBQOT010000473.1:0-3466 GCA_038331165.1 Acetobacterales bacterium | reverse complement strand
CCTTCGTCGCGCTGCGCCTGGCGTCCCGCCCGGCCGACGCCGACCACCCCTACGGCCACGACAAGGCCGAGTTCTTCGCCGCCGTCATCGAGGGCGTGCTCATCGTCGTCGCCGCCATCGTGATCCTGCAGCACGTCTGGCACACGGCACAGGCACCAACGCCGATCGAGGCCCCCTGGCTCGGCGTCGCCCTGAATGCCGCCGCCGGCGTGCTGAATCTCGGCTGGGGCCTGTATCTGGCACGTGCCGCCCGCCGCATGCGCTCGCCCGCCCTGGCCGCCGATGCCAAGCACCTGCTGTCCGACGTGGTCACCTCCGCCGGGGTCCTGGCCGGCCTCGCGCTGGCCGTGACCACCGGCATCTGGTGGATCGACCCGCTGCTGGCCGCCGCCACGGCATGCTACATCCTGGTCTCCGGCGGCCTGGTCATCCGCTCCTCCGTCGGCGGGCTGATGGACGAGGCGCCCGCCACCGCCATTGTCGAGCGCATTCGCACCCTGGTCGGCGCCCATGCGGAAGGTGCCATCGAGGCGCACGACCTGCGCACCCGCCACGCCGGGCGGCTCACCTTCCTGGAATTCCACCTGGTGGTCCCCGCCTTGATGACCGTCGTCGACGCGCACCAGATCTGCGACCGCATCGAAGCAGCGCTGAAAGCCGAGATGGAGGGCCTGGTCATCACGATCCATGTCGAGCCCGAGGGCAAGGCCAAGCATCGTGGCGTGCTGGTGTTGTGAGAGGAGAAGAAAAATCTTCTTTTTGTGAACAAAAAGAAGCAAAAAAACTTCATCCATTAGTGTCCCTTTGGCACACCGCGCCTCCCCGTCCACTCCCCCCAACTAAACGGAAAAAGTTTTGTTGCTTCTTTTTGTTCACAAAAAGAAGTCTTCTATTGCGTGTCCTTTTTCCCCTCCCCACCTCGGCCCAGATCGTCTCCCTCAACCTCTGCACCGACCAGTACCTCCTCGCCCTCGCCCCCGAGCGTGCCGCCGCCGTCACCTTCCTCGCCCGCGACCCATCCTTGTCGGTCATGGCCACCACCGCCGCCACCGTGCCCACCGTGCGCGCCGACGCCGAGGCGGTGCTGGCCCTGCGCCCCAGCCTTGTCCTTGCCGCCCCCTGGGGCGCGCGGCCCACGCTCGACGCCCTGGCGCGCCGCGGCATCCGCGTAGAACGCCTCGACCCCCCCAGCGACTTCCAAGCCATCCGAACCGCCACCACCCGCATGGGAGCCCTGCTCGGCGCCGAGCCCCGCGCCAAAGCCCTGCTGGCCGAGATGGACGCAACCCTCGCCGCCATCCCACCGATTCCCCCCCGCCTTGCCATCGCCTTGGAGCCGCGCGGCCTCACCGCCGGCCCCGGCAGCCTGCGCGACGCGGTCCTGCGCCAGGCCGGCCTGCGCAACGCCGCCAACGGCCGCCAACTAAGCCTGGAGGCCCTGGCCCGCGCCCCTGCCGTGCTGCTGGTCACCGCCCCGCCCCCGCCCACCCCGTCGCGCGCCACCGAATTCCTCGCCCACCCCCTCCTCGCCGCCCACCCAAGGCACAAACTGCCACCGGCGCTCACCGTCTGCGGCGGCCCCTGGACGGCGCGCGCCGTGGCATTGCTGGCCCAATGATCCCCGCCCTCGCCGCCCTCGCTGCCGCCCTGGCCGGCCTGTCCCTCCTCGTCGGTGCCGCCGGCTTGGGCGTGCCCGAGGCCGCCATCCTGTGGCAACTGCGCCTGCCGCGCGCCGTGCTGGCGGCCCTCATCGGCGGTGGCCTGGGCCTGTCCGGCGCGGTGCTCCAAGGTGCCGTGCGCAACCCGCTCGCCGACCCGGCACTGCTCGGCATCGGCGGCGCCGCCGGGCTGGGCGCGGTGGTGGCGTTCTACTGGGGCCTCGGCGTGGTCTTCGCACCCGCCTTGCCGCTGGCCGGGCTGGCCGGTGCAGCCCTGGGTTGCGCCGTGCTGTTCGCCTTCGCCGGCCGCACCCCCTCCGCCCCCTCGCTGATCCTGGCCGGCGTCGGGCTGTCGGCACTGGCCTCGGCACTCCAGGTCCTCGCCCTGGCCTTCGCCCCCAACCCCTACGCCCTGGCCGAGGTCACCTTCTGGCTGATGGGCGGCCTGGCCGACCGCGCACCGATGCACGTGGCCCTCGCCGCCCCACCCATTATACTCGGCGGCGCCATCCTGCTGCGCCTGGGCCGCGGCCTCGACGCCCTGGCCCTGGGCGAAGAAACCGCCTCCAGCCTCGGCGTGCCGGTCGCCCGCACTCTCGCTTTGGCCGCTGCCGGCGTGGCGCTGGTGGTCGGCGCCGCCACGGCGGTGGGTGGCGGCATCGGCTTCGTCGGGCTGGTGGTGCCCCATCTGCTGCGCCCGAAACTCGGCGAACGCCCATCCGCCCTGCTGGCCGCCAGCGCCCTCGGCGGCGCCGCCCTGCTGCTCGCCGCCGATCTGGTGGCGCGCACCGCCCCGCTCATCCTCCCGCTGTCGCAGGAACCCCCGCTCGGCGTGCTCACCGCCCTGCTCGGCGCACCCTTCCTCGTGCGCATCGCCCGGAGGCTGGCGGCATGAGGTCGCATCGCGCGGAAGCTGGCACCAAGATCACCTGGTCCACCCCAGTCGTGCTCGACGGCCGCCCGGTCCTGCACGGCGACCATTTCCACGCCGCCCCCGGCGAGCTGGTCGCCCTGGTCGGCCCCAACGGCGCCGGCAAATCCACCCTGCTGCGCGCCCTCGCCGGCCTGCTCCCCGGCACACCCCGCCCCGACCCCCGCAGCACAGCATGGCTGCCACAAGGTGCCCGCTGCGCCTGGGCGCTGACCGTGGCCGAAATCGCCGCCCTCGGCCGCATTCCCCACAACGACCGCGACCAACCTTCCGCCCTTGGGGCCATCACCGCCGCCCTGGCCGCCTGCGACCTGCTCCCGCTCCGAAACACCCGCGTCGACCGCCTCTCCGGCGGCCAGCAACGCCGCGCCATGCTCGCCCGCGTGCTGGCCGGCACCCCCACGGTGCTGCTGCTCGATGAACCCACCGCCGACCTCGACCCCGCCGCCGCCCACGCCATCATGGCCGTCCTGCGCGCCCGCGCCGCCGCCGGTGCCTGCGTGGTGGTGGTGCTGCATGATGTAGCGCTCGCCCTGCACCACGCCACCCGCATGGTCGTGCTCGTCGACGGCCGCATCACCGCCGACGCCCCCCCGGCCGACGCCCTCCCCGCCGCCGCCGCCGGCTTCGGCCTCCCCCATGGCATAGACCCAACCCCGCGCCTGCTACCACCCACGCCGGCGGGATGACCCGGCTGCACCGATGGGGCGCCGCCTCCCTGGCGCTGCACGCAACAGCGTGGCTCGCCCTGCCCTGCGCCGCCATGGCCCAGGATGGACGCCTCAATGCCGGCTTCCGGCCGCATGTAACGACATCTCACTCCGACAGGCTTCTAGCAGCCTGTCGGAGTGAGATGTCGTGCGGTTTTGGGTCTTCT
>JBBQOT010000472.1:0-3485 GCA_038331165.1 Acetobacterales bacterium | reverse complement strand
TGCGCGGCCTGCCGGCGGAGATGGCGCTGTACAAAAGCATTCCGCCATTTCGGGAGGCGCTGCTGGGCTACCTCGACATGAAGTCTGGCTGAGGGGGGAGAGCACCGATGCGCATCGTCGACGCACAAATCCATATCTGGTCCAGCGGCACGCCCAGCCGTGACCATCGGCCGGTGCCGGTGGTGACGGCTGCGGAGATGCTGGCTGGCATGGACGAAGCCGGGGTGGCGGCGGCGATCATCCATCCGCCAGGATGGGACCCGGATGCCGATGCGGTGGCGGATGCGGCGGTGCGGGCGCATCCCGACCGGTTTGCCATCCTGGGCAGCTTCGCGCCGGACAAGCCCGAGAATCGGGGCCTGGTGCCAGGCTGGCTGGCGCGGCCCGGCATGCTGGGGCTGCGCTGGGCACCGCTGCACCCACATGCCCGCGCACTGTTCGAATCAGGCGCGATGGATTGGATCTGGCCGCAGGCGGAGCGCGCCGGCGTGCCGGTGGCGCTGCTGGCCGGGCCGGTGCTGGGAAAGTTCCGCGCCATCGCCGAGCAGCACCCCGGGCTGAAGCTGATCATCGACCATTGCGGGTTGCTGCGGCTGATGCAGGACGAGGCGGCATTGGTGCATCTGGACGAATTGCTGGCACTGGCGCGGCTGCCGAACGTGGCGATCAAGGCCACCGGGGCGCCGGGCTATTCCACCCAGCCCTATCCGTATCGCAACCTGCATGATCCGTTGCATCGCATCTTCGACGCCTATGGGCCGCGGCGGTTCTTCTGGGGCACCGACATCACCCGCATGCCGTGTTCCTGGCGGCACTGCGTGACGATGTTCACCGAGGAAATGCCCTGGCTCGCCGGCAATGAACTGGAATGGGTGATGGGACGCGGCATTTGCGACTGGCTGGGGTGGAAGCTGGCGTGACCGACCACATCCTGGTGCTGAACGCCGGCTCGTCGTCGCTGAAATTCGCCGCCTACGCGATCACCGCCGACACGCCCGCCGCACGCTTTGCCGGGCAGGTGGAGGGCATCGGCGCCGTTGCCCGCTTCACCGCGCGCGACGCCGATGGCGGGGTGCTGGCCGAGCGCGTCCTGGCGGACGTGATGGGCCACGATGCCGCCGTGGGCCCGGTGATCGACTGGCTGCAGGCGGTGATCGGCGCCGGGCGAGTGGCGGCGGTCGGCCACCGGGTGGTGCATGGCGGGGCGGAATTCGCCGCCCCGGTGTGGCTGAATGCGGCGGTGCGCACGGCGCTCGGCGCGCTGGTGGCGCTGGCGCCGCTGCACCAGCCGTACAATCTCGCCGGCATCGATGCCGCCACTGCGCGCTTTCCTGGCGTGCCGCAGGTGGCCTGCTTCGACACCGCGTTCCACCGCACCCAGCCCTGGGAGGCCGAGACCTTCGCCCTGCCGCCGCGGTTCTACGACCAGGGCATACGGCGCTACGGCTTCCACGGCCTGTCGTACGAGTTCATCGCTCGCGCACTGGTAGCGGAGCATCCCGACCTCGCCGCCGGGCGGGTGGTGGTGGCGCATCTGGGCAATGGCGCCTCGCTGTGCGCCATGCGGGGCGGGCGTAGCAAGGCGACCACGATGGGGTTCACGGCGCTGGACGGGGTGGCGATGGGCACCCGCAGCGGGGCGCTCGACCCCGGGTTGGTGCTGCATCTGATCGAGGCGATGGGCATGACGCCGGGCGAGGTCGGGCACCTGTTGTACCATGACAGCGGGCTGAAAGGCATGTCGGGGGTGTCGCAGGACGTGCGGCAGATCGAGGCGGCGGGTACATTGGCCGCCGAGCGGGCGCTGGCTCATTTCGCCTGGCGGGTGCGGCGCGAGATCGGCGCGCTGGCGGCTTGTATGGGCGGTCTCGACGCACTGGTGTTCACCGCGGGGATCGGCGAGCACGCGGCCGGGGTGCGGGCGCGCATCTGCGACGGGCTGGAGTTCCTGGGCATCGCGCTGGACCCCGCTCGAAACGCCGCCAACGCGGCGGATATCGGGGCCGAGGGGGCGACGGCCCGCGTGCTGGTGCGCCGCACCGACGAGGAGCGGATGGTGGCGCGGCACACGCTGGACGCGCTGGCACAGAGGTAGGAAGGCCAGGGGGTGGAGCCCCATAGGCACTAGGATAAGGGAGGCTGGGCTCTGCCCAGACCCGCCAGGGGCCAAGCCCCTGGACCTTTTCTTATAAGAAAAATTAAAAATTCCAATGGGTTGATAATTTAGGAGCGCCAAGGATGCTCTCGGCTGCGCCAGCAACCCCAGATCGTTGTGCGGCTTCGATTGATGGCAGTGGGGACAGCCACTAAAGGTAATGGGATCAGAGGGTCTCTGACCCTTTGCGGGTCCCGTGGCGCGGCTTCGCGCCGCGACGGCAGAGCCCTCGCCTTCCTTATCTTAGTGCCTATGGGGCCGAGCCCCCTGGACCCTCAACGAATGAGCAGCTTCGACGGGAGGGGCTTGTGAAAGTACGAGAGTGCTGGGCGGAGCCCTGGCCTTGCCTACGCCGTCGCGGGGGCCGCGCCCTGCTGCTGGTTGCGACGGCTCTGCCACAGCTGAAGGAAATCGATCGGCTGGACGAGCACCGGGGGAAAGCCGCCGTCGCGGGTCACGTCGGCCAGGATGTTGCGGGCGAAGGGGAACAGGATGCGCGGGCATTCCACCAGCAACACCGGCTCGACCGTTTCGGCCGGCAGGCCGTTCAGGGTGAAGACACCGGCATAGGACAGCTCGGCCAGGAACACCCGGCTTTCGCCGGCTGCGGCGTTGGGATCGTGCGCCTCGGCGCGGATCTGCAAGGTAACCTCGAACACCTCCTGGCCCTCGGCGACGCGGCGGGCCTGGACGTCGAGGTTGATGTCGACGCGCGGCGCGGTGCGCAGGGTGGTGAAGATCGCAGGCGCCCCGGGGACCTCGAACGACAGGTCCTTGATGAACTGGATGTTCACCACCAGCGGGGGGGCCTGCTGGGCGCCGTTGGCGGGCGTGGTGTCCGACATGATCTTCTCCATGAACGATCGAATGGCGCGGCGGTAGCACAGCCGGGCTCGTCTAGGAAGGTCGGGGCTAGGAAGGAGCGGGGGCGGTCAGTGCTTCCAGCTCAGCCCCTCGGGCGCCGGTTGCGTGGGGTCGCAGCGACGGTGCTCGACGTTGGTGATTTTCTCCCCCGTCATCGCCAGGATGAAACCCCAATGGCTGATTACCAGCGTGTCGCCCCAGTCGGGCAAGGCGGCCATCTCGGCGCGGAACAGCGCGGCGCGGCCGGCGATGCCCTCGGCCGGCTCCTCGACAGGGGGCCACCAGATCTCGTCGATATGGGTGAAATCGAGTTCGGGCCAGGCGCGGGTCAGCTCGGTGCGTGGCGAGCCGACATCGCAGGCGAAGGCGTAGCGCTCACGCACGATGGGGTTGACGATCACCGGCACCCCGCCCAGCGCACGGGCGATCGGGGCTGCGGTCTGCAGCGCGCGGGTGTAGGGCGAGG
>JBBQOT010000471.1:0-3488 GCA_038331165.1 Acetobacterales bacterium | reverse complement strand
GATCCGGCGATCCGCGCCCAGTTGTTCGCGCTGCTCGACCGCTACAACGACGCGGCGACCGGCCGGCCGGAGCCGGTGCGCCACCTGTCGATCCTGTTGCGCGACGCCGCCGGCGCGATCGAGGGCGGGCTGGTCGGCATCAGCTATTACGACTGGCTGATCGTCGAGATGCTGTTCGTGCCACTCGGGCTGCGCGGCCACGGCGTCGGCACCAGGCTGATGCGTGGCGCCGAGGCGTTGGCGCACCAGCGCGGCTGCATCGGCGTGTGGCTCGACACCGCCAGCCCGGCGGCCGCTTCGTTCTACCGGCGGTTGGGATACCGAGTATTCGCCACCATGGACGATCATCCGCAAGGCCATGCGCGCTGGTGGATGGCACGCGATGCCCGGCGCGTCGGCAACACGGCGGGGCTGGAGGTGCACGAAGCCCGCCACGCCGAAGCGGCCGCGCTGATCGGCATGGCGCTGGGTGCCGAGGCCGATGCGCTGTTCGGCCCCGACCCGTCGCGCGCCACGCTTGCCATCACCGCCGAGGACGATGCCGGCCGGTCGCAGGGCGGGCTGTGGATGAGGGTGCGGCGGGGGTGGCTGTTCCTGGACCTGTTCATCCTCGCCCCCGCCATGCGCCGTGGCGGCACCGGCTCGCAAATCCTGGCGATGGCCGAGGACCAGGCACGCGCGCTGGGCTGCACCGGGGTCTGGCTGGACAGCTACGACTTCCAGGCGCCGCCGTTCTACGAGCAGCGTGGCTATCGCCGGTTCGGCGAACTGGCCGACTATCCGGCGCCGCATGGGCGGGCCTGGCTGCTCAAACGGCTTCAGGGTGCGGGCGAGGCATAGGGGACGCCGTCGCGGAAGAACACGCGGAACGGCGTGGTGCCGCTGGCGTCGCCCTCCTGCGCATGCCAACGCCCGTTGGTGCACAGGATGCCGCCCTGCATCGGCACCGCATCGAACACCACGCGGTTGCGGTACACCGTGCCGTTCGGCTCGGTGGCGGTAAAGTCGGTGCTGCACGTGGCGCCCTGCACCACCGGGCGATAGCCGCCGATCATGATGCCGCCGCCGCCGGTGGACGGGAAATCCGGCACCAGCCGGGGCCAATGGTCGAAACTTTCGGCGGCAGCTTCCTGGCAGGCCAAGCCCAGCACCAGCGCGGCAACGAGACGGCGCATTCCATCCTCCATGGCTATCGGCCGCGATCGGCCTTCATGGGGTCTACGCGGCAGAGGCCAAGGCAGATGCAGCCAACGACCAGGGCGTGGCCATCGCGCGACGGCGCGTGCCGGTCAGGCAGCCCGGTTGTTGAGCACCTTCCACGCATGGGCAAAGGCTTGCGCCATCTGTTCGGCCGGCACGGCGCCGGAGAACAGCAGGTAGCCGCCCATCATGAAGCTCGGCACGCCAGAGATACCGCCGCGGCGGGCGGCGATGTCACCCTGTTGCACGATGTCCAGGCCGGCGTCGCCGGCATACATCGCCTCCAGCGCCGCGCGGTCGAGCCCGGCGGCGGCGGCGATGGAGGTGAGCAGGGCAGTATCGCAAAGGTCGGCGCCCTGGCGGAAATAGGCGTCGAACAGCGCTTCCACCACCGCGTCCTGCACCCCGTGCTGGCCGGCCAGCCAGATGGCGCGGTGGGCATTCAACGTATTGGGCGTGCGGGTCAGCCGGTCGAGATGGAAATCGAGGCCCAGCCCGGCGGCGGTTTCGCTGATGCGGGCGTCCATCGCCTGCGACTTCTCCAGCGAGCCGAACTTGGCGATGCGGTATTGCAGCCGGTCGGCGCCCTCGGCCGCCATATCGGGGTTGAGCTGGAACGGGTGCCAGGCGACCTCGAATTCCAGCCCCTGGTCGCGCAGCATCGGCAGGGCGCGCTCCAGCTGGCGCTTGCCGATGTAGCACCAGGGGCAGATGACGTCGGAGACGATGTCGATGCGCGGCGCGATCGCTTCGGGCATTGCGGGGGCCTTCGTGCCTGTTTCGGGGCGGCTTCGGTCTGTGGCTATACCCAGTAACAAGTTTGGGGGATCGTGTTGATGATCATAGAGAACGACCCTGGCTCAGGCAAGACCAGGGCTTTGCCCTGGACCCACCAGGGGCCGAGCCCCTGGACCTCATACTATTGAAATAAAATGGGTTTCCAAAGGCCACAGGCCTTTGGCGGGTCCAGGGCAAAGCCCTGGCCCTGCCTTTCTATATCGGCCAATCATTAGGATGCTAGGTAAAACAAGTTTGGGGGAACGGGTCATGTCGTATCGCACCGCGCTGATCGTGGGCACCGGGCCGGGGCTGTCGAGCTCGCTGGCGCGGTTGTTCGCCAAGAACGGCCTGGCCGTGGCGGTGGCCGCGCGCCGGGTGGACAAGCTGGCAGCGCTGGCGGCCGAGACCGGATGCAGCGTGCATGGCTGCGACGCCACTAACCCGGATGCGGTGGCCGCCCTGTTCACTGCGGTGGAAGCCCAGCACGGCGCGCCCGATGTGGTGGTCTATAACGCCTCCGCCCGGGCGCGCGGGCCGGTGGTCGATCTCGACCCCGAGGAGGTGCGGCGGGCCATCGAGGTGAGCGCGTTCGGCGCGTTCCTGGTGGCGCAACAGGCGGCGCGGCGCATGGTGCCGGCGGGGCGCGGCGCGATCCTGTTCAGCGGGGCAACGGCGGGGGTGAAGGGGTTCGCCAACTCCTCCAGCTTCGCCATGGGCAAGTTCGCGCTGCGCGGCCTGGCCCAGGCGATGGCGCGCGAGCTTTCCCCCAAGGGCGTGCATGTGGCGCACTTCGTGATCGACGGCGGCATCCGCTCCGACGCGCGGCCGGTGCCGAACGTGGCGCCGGATTCGCTGCTTGAACCGGATGCGATTGCCGAGACGTACTGGCACGTGATGGGGCAGCACCGCTCGGCATGGAGCTGGGAGGTGGAGGTGCGGCCGTGGGTGGAGCGGTTCTAGCGGGCGCGCCAGACCGACAATGGAATAAAGCCCAGTTCCGGCTGCGACGCATCCGGCAGCATGGCGATGAATTCCAGCGAATGCCCGTCCGGATCGTCGAAATAGACGGTTGCAGCAGGCATCCAGGCCAACACCATTGGCTCGTCGATCTCGGTCCCGCCGCCGCCGGCGCGCGGCGTGATGCCGACGCGCTTCAGGGCCGGAACGGCCGCAATCACGTCATCGATGCTCACGCGGAAGGGAGTATGAAGGCGCAACGACAGCGGCGAGGAGCCGATCGACCACAGCCCCAGCATTGCCTGCCCCGGACCGCCGATCCAGTGGAACGCCGCCCCGCGCGCCGGCACGCGATGGGCGAGCGGCAGGCCGACGACATCGCGGTAGAAGGCGATCGAGCGGTCGAGATCGGAGACCGTGAGGTGGGTTTCAAACAGGCCGGCAACAGGCACGATAGACATCGGTCGCTCCTGGTCTCCGCACGACGCCGCCAGTCGCCCAAGGGATGAGGGTCCAGGGGGCTCGGCCCCCTGGCCTTACCTTCCCTACAT
>JBBQOT010000470.1:0-3492 GCA_038331165.1 Acetobacterales bacterium | reverse complement strand
GGGGTGGCCGCCGTGCACGGCAGCGCGTTCCTGTATCCTGGGCATTTCCGCATCAGCTATGCACTTGACGACGCGACGCTGGAAGATGCCTGCAACCGCATCATGCGCTTCTGCAAAGGGTTGACCTGACATGCCGGCACTTGCACAGCGGCTGAGCCGGGTCCGTGTTGCCGCCACGGTTCAGATGACCATCCGTGCCCGCGAATTGCGGGCGGAAGGGCATAACGTGATTGCGCTGACTATCGGCGAGCCGAACTTCGCCTCGCCGAAACATGCCATCGAGACGGGGTTTGCCGCGGCGATGAAGGGCGATACCCAGTATCCACCGCCAGACGGCGCGCCCGCCCTGAAGCAGGCAATCCAGCGCAAGTTCAAGCGCGATCACGGGCTGGACTACGCACTCGATGAAATCATGGTCGGCAATGGCGGCAAGCAGGTGCTGTACAACGCCATCATGGCGACCGTGGACGAAGGCGACGAGGTGATTGTGCCGGCGCCGTACTGGTCGGCCTATGTGCTGATGACGCGCCTGGTTGGCGGCGAGCCGGTAATCGTGACCTGCCCGCAGAATAACGGCTTCAAGCTGCGGCCGGAGGATCTCGACGCCGCGATCACGCCGCGGACAAAACTGGTGATGCTGAACTACCCCAACAACCCGACCGGGGCCGCACCGACCGAGGCTGAACTGCTGGCGCTGGCCGAGGTGCTGCGCCGCCACCCGCATGTCTGGGTGATCTGCGATGACATGTATGAGCACCTGGTCTACGGCGACTTCAAGCACACCACGCTGGCCCAGGTGGCGCCGGACCTGAAAGACCGGGTGGTGACGGTGTCGGGGGTGTCGAAGACCTACGCCATGACCGGCTGGCGCATCGGCTTCGCCGGCGGGCCAAAAGAGCTGATCCGTGCCATGGTGAACATGCAGGGGCAGGCGACGGCCGGCGTTTCGACAGTGGGACAGGCGGCGGCGGCGGCGGCGTTGGACGGGCCGCAGGACTGCGTGGCCGACATGAAGGGACAATACAACCGGCGCCGGGACCTCGTGGTCGATGCGTTGAACGCCATGCCGGGTATTTCGTGCCATCGGCCGGAAGGGGCGTTCTACGTGTTTCCGAACATCGCCGGCTGCCTGGGCCTGACCACGCCAGCGGGCAAGATGATCGAGACCGACGCCGATTTCGCCATGGCCTGCCTGGAGGAGGCGCATGTCGCCCTGGTCGCGGGTGGGGCGTTCGGCATGTCGCCGTATTTGCGGATTTCCTACGCCACCGATGATGTGAGCCTGGTCGAGGCGATGCGGCGGATGGGGGCGTTTGTCGGCTCCCTGAAGTGATGGGTGAACCCGCCCTGCGGGCGGGGCGGGATGAGGACGCGGACGACTTCATCGCGTTGATCGGCACCTGCTGGGCGGAGTATCCCGGCTGCGTGATGGATCTGGATGGCGAGGTGCCGGAGTTGCGGGCGCTTGCCAGCTACTATGCCGGGCAGGGCGGGGCGCTGTGGGCGGCGGATGCTGGCGGGCGGGTCGTGGGCATGGTCGGCACCAAGCCGCTCGGCGATGGTGCCTGGGAAATCTGCAAGATGTATGCCTATCCCGCCCAGCGTGGCTCCGGGTTGGCGCAGGCTCTGCTTGCCGCGGCCGAGGGCTTTGCCCGCGCACAGGGTGCTGCGGTGATGAAGCTGTGGAGCGATACGCGGTTCGACCGGGCGCATCGGTTCTATGAAAAATGCTCCTATGTGCGCGAGGGCGCGATCCGGGTGCTGGACGATCTGTCGCACACGCTGGAGTTCGGCTATGCCAAGACGCTGACCGGGTTGGTGGTGGCGCGGCTGGATGCGGCGGCGGCGGTCTCGGCAGTGCCGCGGCTGGCGGCGGTGCTGAAAGAGTGCGTCGATGCCGGGGCCTCGGTGTCGTTCCATGCGCCGGTGGCGATGGGCCGGGCGGTGGCGTACTGGAAGGGCGTGGCGTCGCGGGCGGCGGTGGGGGACAAAACCCTGTTCGCCGCTTGGTGCGACGGGGTCTTGGTGGGCACGGTGACGCTGGGGCTGGACATGGCGGAGAACCAGACCCACCGGGCGGAGATCAGGATGCTGCTGGTGGCGCCCGGATCGCGCCGGCGGGGGATCGGCCGCTTGCTGCTACGCGCGGCAGAGGCGGCGGCGCGAGATGCGGGACGGGAATTGCTGGCGTTGGATACGTTGACCAGTGGCGGGGCCGAGACGCTGTACCTGTCGGAGGGCTGGCGGCAGCTTGGGGTGATCGCGGACTGGTCGCGCACGGCGGACGGGGCGCGGGAAGCGGCGACGTTCTTCTGGAAGCGGCTTTGAACGGCCTCAGGACGAGACGCAGCGGTCGCTGATGACCAGGCGGACGCTGATGCCCGCGAATGCCGCGTTGACCGGGTAGTTTCCGAACCTTCCCGCTGTCGATGGATGCCGCGACAATGTCATTGCGTCGCGCGGCATAGTTCCGAGGGCAATGCGAAACAGTGCATCGCCACAATCCTGAGAGGGTCAGTCATGAGCAGCACCATTGATCGGGTCAAAGACATTGGGCCCCGGCCAAATGCGTTCGACATTGAACGTGCGACAAAGGACAACGAAAATTACCGCTCAGTCGCCTGGAGCGGGCGCTATCTGCAAGTGACCCTCATGTCGATCCCGGTCGGCGGCGATATTGGACTTGAAGCACATCCGGAGACCGAACAGTTCCTGCGCCTCGACGCAGGCCGCGGCCGGGTGCAGATGGGAGCCGCCAAGGACAAGCTGACGTTTGAACAAGAGGTTTCGGACGGCTGGTGCGTGGTCGTTCCGGCGGGGGCGTGGCACAATATCACCAATATCGGCACGACGCCGATGCAGGTCTATGCGATCTACGCGCCCGCCCACCACATGCCCGGCAAGGTGCAGGCGACTTCGGCGGTGGCCGAAGCCGACAAAGACGACGCGCCGGCTTCCTGGTCGGTGCAGGGACGGCACGCGGCCGACAAACACGGATGACCCGAGCGGTCCGCAGGAACGGGATCATCTCGGCTTGCGGCTTTGAGCGGCCCTAGAACGAGACGCAGCTTTCGCTGATGACCAGGCCGACACTCTCCTGGTTGAACTGGGTGCGGTAGTCGGCGCGGATTTCCTCGAACTTCCAGATGGTGTCGGGGTCGCGGGTGGCGGCGATCTCGATGATGGTGGATTTCTGCTGGATGATGCGGCCGGTGCTGCGTTGGCGCCACTGGCCGTAGCCGTCGAAAGCCGAGAAGCCCGAAGGGAAGCGCGGGGTGACGTGCTCGGCGAGGAATTTCTGCCACGCGACATCGTCGGTGCGGGTGCGGCCGAAATAGAGCCGGGCGGTGATGCCGGGCTCGCCGCGCAGGCCGGAGCAGATGCCCGGTGCGGCGGACAGGGATGCCGGCGGAGGCGGCGTGCAGGCCGCGAGCGAGGCGAGGATGAGGGCAACGAGGATCGGGCGCATGGCGCGATGGTGGCGCCGGCCGC
>JBBQOT010000469.1:0-3494 GCA_038331165.1 Acetobacterales bacterium | reverse complement strand
CTGCGGTGGAGACGTTGAGGCTGTCGAGCAAGGCGTTCGCACCGGGCATATGGATGGCGGCGACCTCGTCGCAGGTCTCGCGGGTGAGGCGGCGCAGGCCTTCGCCCTCGCTGCCCAACACCAGGGCGATGCGGCGTTCGGCCAGGGCGGGGCCGGAGAGGGGGCCGCCGCTGGCGTCGAGCCCGATCACCCAGAAGCCGGCGGTGCGCAGGGCTACCAGGGTGCGGGCGATGTTGACGGCGCGCAGGAAGGGCACGGTTTCGAGCGCGCCGGAGGCGGCCTTGGCCAAGGCGCCGGTTTCCTCGGGGGCGTTGCGGTCCTGGGTGATGACGGCGGCGACCCCGAAGGCGGCGGCGGCGCGCAGGATGGCGCCGATGTTGCGCGGGTCGGAGACCTGATCGAGCACCAGGATGGGGCCGGGGCGGGCGACGGCGGATTGCAGGCTAGGCGGGGCCAGTGGCTCGACCAGCAGGGCCGCACCCTGATGGATGGCGCCTGGGCCGAGCAGGTGGTCGAGGCGGCCGCGCTCGGTGCGTTCGACGGTGAGGGCCCAGGGGCGGGCGAGACGGGTGGCGATGGCGGCCTCGCCCTCCTCGGTGAGCAGCAGGCGGCGGAGGTGGCGGGCTGGGTTGCCCAGGGCGGCGGCGACGGCGTGCAGGCCGTAGATCCACAGCGAGTTGCCCGGAGCTTCCCGCGGGGTGTGGGGCGGGCGCTCGGCGTGGCGAGGGGCGGGCTTGCGGTCTGGGGTGGGGCGGCCGGGGGTGGCGCGGTCTTGGGTGGGCGCGCGCAGAGTTGTGTCGCCGCGGCCGAAGGCACCGTCGACTGCTGGGCGATCGGGGGTGGGGCGGGTGCGCTCGGGGCGCGGGCCCTCGACGCGGGTGGGACGGGGTTCGTGGGGCCGCGGGGTCGCGGGGCGCGGGCCGCTGGAGCGGTCGGGGGCGCTGCGACCCTTGGCGGCGGGCGGCGCGGCGGTTTGTCCGCGAGACTGGTAGATGCGACCAGGGGGGCGGGGGTCGCCGGATGCTGGACGATCCGACGTTGGGCGGCCAGACGTTGGGCGGCCAGAATTTGGGCGACCGGAACTTGGCCGGTCAGAACCTGGGCGACCAGAGTCGGACGGGGGACGGCGAGGGGGTTTCATGGCGCCGGTATAGCGGGCGCGGGCGAGAGCGACAAACCGGGGGGAGCAGCGATTGACAAGGGGAGGCGATTGGCCATAGGACGCCGCTCCATGCGCCTGGATTGCCGGGCGTGCCGCGATGGCGGAGGGGTGCCCGAGTGGCTAAAGGGGGCGGACTGTAAATCCGCTGGCGCACGCCTACGTTGGTTCGAATCCAACCCCCTCCACCAATCTCGCCAAGGCTCATGTTGCTTCGGCTTGCCGTTTTGGGCCGCGGGTGTAGCTCAATGGTAGAGCTCCAGCCTTCCAAGCTGGCTATGAGGGTTCGATTCCCTCCACCCGCTCCAAAGGGGGCCGCTCCAAGGGGGCCGCTCCAAGCGGGGGGGGGGCGAATACCTGCCAAATCACCGTCACTGCCGGGTTGCCCTTGACATCTGCGCTCGCGCGCTCTTTCTACGGCGCCCGGGCGGCATGCAGGGGTGTAGCTCAATTGGCTAGAGTGCCGGTCTCCAAAACCGGAGGTTGTGGGTTCGAGACCCTCCACCCCTGCCAACGCCGACCCGTGAGAACGATGACTTCCACCCCCGATTGGGGCATCTTGGACTGCATTTAGGAGCGCGATGCGCGTGGCGATCGATCCGTTACGTTTCCTGCGCGAAGTGCGCAGTGAGATCTCGAAGGTCACTTGGCCTTCGCGCAAGGAGACGATGGTGACCACCGGGCTGGTGGTGGCCATGGCAACGCTGGCGGCTATCTTCTTCTTTATCGCGGACCAGATCATCGGCGTCGGCGTGCGTGCGCTGTTCGGCGTAGCGGCGTAGCAGGCGCAGGGAAAACAGGCATGGCCAAGCGTTGGTACGTCGTTCACGTCTATTCGGGCTTCGAGAAGAAGATCGCCCAGCAGATCAAGGAGCAGGCCGCCCAGAAGGGGCTGGCCGACCAGATCGACGAGGTGCTGGTGCCGTCGGAGGAAGTGGTGGAGCTGCGCCGCGGGCAGAAGGTGAATGCCGAACGCAAGTTCTTCCCGGGCTATGTGCTGGTGAAAATGGAGCTGACCGACGACGCCTGGCATCTGGTGAAGGATACGCCGAAGGTTACCGGGTTCCTGGGCAGCAAGATCAAGCCGTCGCCGATCACGGACGCCGAAGCCGACCGGATCATGAAGCAGGCGACCGAAGGCGTGGAACGGCCGCGCCCCGCGATCCTGTTCGAAATCGGCGAACAGGTGCGCGTGGCCGACGGGCCGTTCACCAGCTTCAATGGCACGGTGGAAGAAGTGGACGAGGAACGTGGGCGCGTGAAGGTCAGCGTGTCGATCTTCGGTCGCTCGACGCCGGTGGAGCTGGAATACAGCCAGGTTGAGAAGGCTTAGATAGGTCCACGGCAAAGCCCTGGCCTTTTCCTTCCTTCAAAGGGCAATCACCCAGCCGTGCCGAGGCCGGCGGGTGGCGGGGTGATTGGCGGGCCGAAGGCGATGACTTCCTCGATCGGGTTGGCCGGGTCGATCGTGCCGGTGTGCAGCACGGCGCGGTCGAGCGGCAGGCCGGACAGGTGCAGCATGCGCCCGCCCTGGTGCGTCGCGCCATTCGCACCCGTCACTCCCGCCGCAACACCCGGTCGTTTATGAACGACGAAATCCCGCTCGCCTGGAAATCCCGCCGCAGTGCCACTTCGTCATACTCGTGCTTCACCCAGTCCAGGAACCCTACCCGCCCCTCGCCATGGGCCTGATAGCGCAGAAAGAACGCGTCGAGAATCCCTGCGGGCGACCGCCGGAAATGCCCGAACCGCAGCGACAACTGCCCCAGCGCATCAGCCGCCGTACCGCCCTCGAACATCAGCACCAGTCCCGACGCCAGCCCCGCCCGGTCCGCACCCGACTTGCAATGCATCAGCACCGGCGTCTTCACATGCCGCCAGATTTCATGAAACCGCAGAATCCGCTCCCGATGCGGCGCCCCGCGGCTCTCGAACGCCATGTCGATATGACCGAGCCCCAGCCGCCCTGCGGCCTCGCGCGACAAGGCATCCGACCCGCATTCCCGCTGCCCGCGCAGATTGACGATCGTGCGAATGCCATGCCCCCGCGCCAGGCGCGCAATCCGTCCCGGCGTCGGATGATTGGCCCGATACCAGCGCCCCGGCACCACCGCGGCAAAATTGTCCCAGGCCATGCGGAATACCGCATGGTCCAGCAATAAGGAATCGATCCAGGCTGCGCTGCGTCGCCCGGCGATGTCGCCGCGGAACGTCATGGCAGCGAAGGCGAGGGGCTTTGCCCCTCGACCCCACCAGGGGTTTCACCCCTGGACCCGACCAAGGGCCGAGCCCTTGGAACTCGTTCGTTATTCGCCTGCGGCGCGAATGGATGAGG
>JBBQOT010000468.1:0-3497 GCA_038331165.1 Acetobacterales bacterium | reverse complement strand
GATGTCGTAGTCGACCATCACCTCCTCCGCGCCGTCGCGCGCCGCGCGCGGGGTGTCGGCGACGATGAAGGCGACCGGGTCGCCGACGTGATGCACGGCGCCGTCGGCCAGGGTGGGGCGCGGCGGGGTGAACTGCTTGCTGCCGTCGCGGTTGTCGAGCACCACGGCGCACGGCAGGCCGGCCAGCCCGTCGGCCTTGAGGTCGGCGCTGGTGAACACGGCCTTCACGCCCGGGGTGGCCTTGGCGGCGGCGGTGTCGATGGAAAGGATGGTGGCCGCCGCATGCGGGCTGCGCAGCACCACGCCGTACAGCGTGCCGGCGGGGGTGATGTCGTCGGTATAAGACCCCGCACCCTTCAGCAGGCGCGGGTCCTCTACGCGGCGGACGGGCTGGGCGATGCCGAACTGGGTCATGGGCGGTTTCTCTCCAGGCGGAAGGTCATTTGCCCACAGCATGTACGCTGCCAGGCCGAAAGGCCAAGGGGGATATGTCCGAAAGGCCAAGGGGGGATGTGGCCGGCGTCGTCAATCCTCGGCGCCGTGCTGGGGTGCCGCGGCTTGGCCGCCAGCCCCGCCGGGCGCGCGGCCGAAACGGCTGTGCCCGGCCTCGCGCAGCGTCTGGAACGTCACATACAGCATCGGGATCACAAAGATGCCCAAAAGTGTCGCCCCGATCATGCCCGCGAACACCGGCATGCCGACCGCCTGGCGCGACAGCATCGCCGCCCCCTGCGCGGTCACCAGCGGCACCAGGCCGAGCACGAAGGCCAGCGAGGTCATCACCACCGCGCGGAACCGCGTCCGCGCCCCGGCGGCCGCCGCATCGCGGATGCTCATGCCGGCCTCGCGCCGTTCCTTGGCGAACTCCACGATCAGGATGCCGTTCTTGGCCGCCAGCGCGATCAGCACCACCAGCCCGATCTGGCCGTACAGGTCCAGCGGCATCGACCGCAGGAACAGCCCGACGAACGCCCCCAGCACGCCGATCGCGACACTCAGCAGCACCGGGAGCGGGATCACCCAGCTTTCGTACAGCGCCACCAGGAACAGGTAGGCGAACAGCAGCGCCAGCGCCAGGATCGGCCCGGTCTGCCCGGCCGAGCGCACCTCCTGATACGACGTGCCGCTCCATTCGAAATCGTAGCCCGGCGGCAGCACCCGGCGCGACACCTCCGCCATCGCCGCCAGCGCGTCGCCCGAGGAAACCCCCGGCGCCGGCGAGCCGCTGACCGTGATGGTGCGATAGTTGTTGAACCGGCTGATCGTCTGTGGCCCCAGCACGATGCGCGCCTCGGCCAGCGCCCGCAGCGGCACCATCGCGCCCCCGCGGCTGCGCACGTTGATGCGCCACACCGCCTCCATGTCGATGCGGTCGGCTGCCTCGCCCTGGATCGTCACCTGCCAGGTGCGGCCGAACATGTTGAAATCATTCACATAGATGCCGCCCAGCGTCGCCTGCAGGGTGGTGAAGATGTCGGTTACCGTCACCCCCAGCGCCTGCGCCTTGTCGCGGTCGATGTCGAGGAACACCGAGGGTGTCGCGGCGCTGAAGGTGGAGAACACCCGCGCCATCCGCCCGTCGGTGTTGGCCGCCCCCAGCAGCGGGCCCATCACCCCGGCCATCTCCACCGGGTCGCGCCCCTCCAGGTTCTGCAACTGGTATTCGAAGCCGCCGCCGGTCGAAAGCCCGATGATCGGCGGCAGGTTGAACGGGAACACCGCGGCCGTGCGCACGCCCTGTGCGGCGCCGAACACGCGCCCGATCACCGCCTGTGCCCGGTCCGCCGCCGCGGTGCGGTCCTCGAACGGCTTCAGGCGCGCGACCATGAAGGCGGCGTTGGACTGCGCGCTGCCGTCCAGCAGCGAGAAGCCGACGATGGCCAGCGTGTTCTCCACCTGCGGCAGCCCGCGCAGCAGCCCCTCCACTTGGCCCACCACCGCGCGCGTGCGCTCCACGCTCGCCCCCTCGGGCAGTTGCACGGCGATGAAAAAGGCGCCCTGGTCCTCCTCCGGCAGGAAGCCGGTGGGGACGAACTTCGACAGGCTGAAGATGCCCAGGCCGGAGGCCGCCACCAGCACCAGCCCCAGGATCGAAACCCGCAGCAGCCGCCGCACGATCGCGGCATAGCCGTCGCGCACGCGGTCGATGCCGCGCAGCACCCGGCCCATCACGCCGCGGTTCTTGTCGGTATGGCGCAGGAACACGCCGCACAGCGCCGGCGACAGCGTCAGCGCGTTGATCGCCGAGAGCAGCATCGCGACACTGATCGTCACCGCGAACTGGCGGAACAGCTGGCCCGACACGCCCGGGATGAAGGCGATCGGCACGAACACCGACAGCAACACCAGCGTGATCGCCACGATCGGCCCGGTGATCTGCGCCATCGCCTTCTTGGTGGCTTCCTTCGGCGTCAGGTGCGGCTCCTCCTCCATCACCCGCTCGACGTTCTCCACCACCACGATCGCATCGTCGACCACGATGCCGACGGCCAGCACCAGGGCCAGCAGCGTGACGGTATTGGCCGAATAGCCCAGCACCAGCAGCACCGCGATGGTGCCGATCACGCTGACCGGCACGGCGACGGCCGGGATGATGGTGGCGCGCAGATTGCCCAGGAACACGAACACCACCAGCACCACCAGCACGAAGGCCTCGACCAGCGCCTTCATCACCTCGCCGATGGTGTCCGCGACGAAGATGGAGCTGTCGTAGAACACGATCTTCTTCATGCCGGGCGGGAAGCGCCGCGCCTGCGCATCCAGCGTCTCGCTCACCCGGCGCGATGTTTCCACCGCGTTGGCCCCGGGGGCGAGGTAGATGCCGATCGACACCGCCGGCTGGCCGTTCAGCCGCGATTCCGTGTCCTGCGCCGCCGGACCCAGCTCGACCCGCGCCACGTCGCGCAACCGCAGCACCGAGCCATCGGGGTTGGCGCGGATGATCACGGCGCCGAATTCCTCCGGCGTTGCGCGCCGCCCGCTGGCCTGGAGGTTCATCTGGATGGCGTTGCCCTCCAGCGTCGGCTTGGCGCCGATCCGCCCGACGGCGCCCTGGGTGTTCTGCGCCTGCAAGGCCGCGATGATGTCCGACGGTGCCAGGTTGAGGTCGGCCAGCCGCGCGGTCTGGAACCAGATGCGCATCGAATAGTCGAGCGCCCCGAACATGAACGCCTGGCCCACCCCGGGCACGCGGGCGATGGCGTCCAGCACGTTGATGGTGACGTAGTTGGACACCATCAGCGGCGTCAGCGCCGGGTCCTCGGCGTAGAACTGCACGAACTCCAGGATCGCGGAGCTCTGCTTGGTCACCGTGATGCCCTGGCGCTGCACCTCGGCGGGCATGCGCGACAGAGCGGCCTGGACGCGGTTGTTGACGTTGACCGTGTTGATGTCCGGGTTGGTGCCGAGGTCGAAGCTGACGGTCAGCGAATAGCTGCCGTCGTTGCTGCTGTTCGACTTCATGTACAGCATCTTGTCGACGCCGTTGATCGCCGCCT
>JBBQOT010000467.1:0-3497 GCA_038331165.1 Acetobacterales bacterium | reverse complement strand
GCCTCGCCCCACTGCTGCGCGAGTTGCCGCCCGGCTGCGCCTTCCACCCCCGCTGCCCCCGCGCCGATGACCGCTGCCGCGCCGAAAAGCCGGCGGTGCGCGAGGTCGCCCCCGGCCAGCGTGCCGCGTGCCATTTCGCATGAGGCCGGCATGAGCGCACCCCTCCTGGAAACCCGCCACGTCGGCAAGCGCTACGGCGCGATGACGGCGCTGTCCGACCTGTCGATGACCATCGACACGACCCGCCCGGCCATCACCGCGGTAGTCGGCGAAAGCGGCAGCGGCAAGACCACGCTGGCCCGCATCATCCTCGGCCTCACCCCCCCCAGCGAAGGCCAGGTGCTCTACCGCGGCCATGACATGGCCGGCCTGTCGGGCCGCCAGAAGCGCGAGTTCCGTCGCGAGGTGCAGGCGGTGTTCCAGGACCCTTACGAAGTCTACAACCCGTTCTACCGCGTGGACCACGTGCTCACCACGCCGGTGAAGAACTTCGGCCTGGCGTCCAGCCGCGCCGAGGCGCGCACGATGATCGAGGGCGCCCTGCGCGCCGTGGGCTTGCGCCCGGAGGAGATCCTCGGCCGCTTCCCGCACCAGCTTTCGGGCGGCCAGCGCCAGCGCATCATGGTCGCCCGCGCCGTGCTGATGAAGCCGAAGCTGATCGTCGCCGACGAGCCGGTCTCGATGGTGGATGCGTCGCTGCGCGCCACCATCCTCGGCTCGTTGCGCAAGCTGACCGACGAGATGGGCATCTCGATCATCTACATCACCCACGACCTCGCAACCGCCTATCAGGTCAGCGACAACATCCTGGTGATGTACCGCGCCTGCGTCGCCGAGGCCGGCGAGGTGGAGCGGGTGGTGAAGCACCCGCAGCACCCCTACACGCAGCTGCTGATCTCCTCGATCCCCAAGGTGAGCACGACGCGGGACTGGCTGGAGGACGAGGGCGAGCAGAAAGCCGCCGCCGCACCCTCGGCCAATGGCTGCCGCTTCGTGGAGCGCTGCCCGGTGGCGATGGCCAAATGCGCCACCACGCTGCCGCCACTGTACCGCACCGAACCAGCCCGTGCCGCGGCCTGCTTCCAGTACGAGGCAAACCCTGAACTGCAAGCAGGCGCGCTTGACGAGGTTTTTGTGAAGGCGCGCGAGGTCGTATAGAAAAGAAAGCTGTTCTTTTTTGAAAAAAAGAACCAAAAAACTTTTATCCATAAGCTCGGCAGGCGGTCGGGGCGCCAATGGATGAAAAGTCTTTTTGCTTCTTTTTCTTCAGAAAAAGAAGATTCTTGCTACGCTTTCCTGCCCGCCCTGAACAGATACAATCCCGCCCCGACGATCACCGCCATGCCCGCCACCGCGGGCCCGTCCGGCAGGTGGCCCCACACCACGAACCCCACCAAGGCGGCGGCCGGCAGCGAGGCGTAGCGAAAGCCGCCCACGAACGAGACCTCGCCGTGGCGCATCGCCACGATCATCAGGTGATAGGCCCCGGCCAGGAACAGCGAGGCGCCGAACAGCAGCGCCCATTGCTCGCCCGACATCGCCACCCAGCCGGCCAACACCGTGATGCCCACGCCGGTCAGCGTTACCGCGACGGCAGTGGCCAGCGTGATGATCAAGGAGGGCACCCGGGCCGGCACCACGCGGGTGTAGATGTCCCGCATCGCACTCAGCAACGTGCCCAGCAGGCTCAGCAGCGCCCATGGCGAAAACCCCTCGCTGCCCGGCCGCACCACCAGCAACACGGCGGCGAAGCCCACGGCCACCGCCGCCCAGCGCTGCCACGGCACCCGCTCGCGCAGGAAAACCACCGACAGACACAGGATCATCAGCGGTGAGGTCTGGCCGATCGCCACGGCCAGGGCCAGCGGCATGTGGAACAGCGCGATGAGGTACGTGAAGGTGCTGCCGACATCCAGCACCGCGCGGACCATGGTGCGCGGATCGAGTGCCAGGTGCGCCTGGCGCCACAGCCCGGCGGCCGTGACGGCGAGCACCACCCAGACGGTGGCGAACACCCCGCGCACGCCGATGGTCTGCGCCGCCGGCAGGCTTTCGCTGGCCAGCTTGATCATCGCGTCGTTGACGATGAACAGCGCGATCGCGCCGAGCATGGCAAGCGCCCCGCGCAGGTTCTCGCGGCGCCGCGTGTGGGGCGTGTCCTCCATTGGCGCTGGATAGCCCGCGCGCCGCGCGCGTGATAGGTCCGGGGCAACGCGGCGAAGGAGACGGCGGCGCATGGCCGAGAGGCTTGACAGGCGGGGCCTGGTAATCGTGACGACGCTGGCCACGGCCTATGTCGCCAGCCATTTCTTCCGCTCCGCCAACGTCACCATCGGGCTCGATCTGATGCGCGACCTGTCGATCGGGCCGGAGGCGTTGGGCGCGCTGACCGGGGCGTTCTTCTTCGGCTTCGCGGCGATGCAGATTCCCTGCGGCTTCCTGTTCGACCACTGCGGCCCGCGCAAGACCATCTCCGGCATGCTGGTGCTGGCGACACTCGGCGGCGCGGTGTTCACCTTCGCGCCCGACTGGCCGACGCTGCTGGCCGGGCGAGTGCTGATGGGGGCCGGCTTCGGCGTGATGCTGATCGGCAGCATGGTGGTGATCTCACGCTGGTTCCCGCCCGACCGGTTCTCCCAGCTCGCCTCGATGGTGCTGTCGATCGGTCTGCTGGGCAACCTCGCCGCCACCACGCCGCTGGCCTGGGCGACGCACGAGGTGGGCTGGCGCAGCGTGTTCGCAGCGGTTGTCGCCTTCACCGCGCTGGCCACCGTCGTGGTGTGGCTGGTGGTGCGCGACGCACCGCCCGGCCACCCGTTCCTGGCGCGCAAGGCCGAGACCCCGCGCGAAATGGTTCGCGGCCTCGGCGAGGTGCTGCGCAACCCGTCGCTGCCCTACATCCTGGCGCTGAACTTCTGCAACTACGCCTGCACCTTCACCGTCCAGGGGCTATGGGGCGGGCCGTTCCTGCGCGAGGTGCACGGCATGTCGGCGGTGCAGGCGGGCAACGTGTTGCTGGCCGCCGTGGTCGCCTACCAGGTCGGCATGCTGACGATCGGGCCGCTGGACCGGGTGTTGGACACGCGCAAGTGGATCGCCGTCGCCGGCACCCTGGCGGTGGCCGCGGTGCTGGCGGTGCTGGCCGCAGTGGGGCAGCCGCCGGCCTGGCTGGCCGCCGGCGCGATCATCGCCATCGGCTATCTCAGCGCCAGCAGCACGATGATCATGGCGCATGGCCGCGCGATCTTCCCCGACCGGCTGATCGGCCGCGGCATGTCCACCATGAACACCAGCGTGATGCTCGGCGTGGCCTGCATGCAGACCCTGTCCGGCGTCCTCCTGGGCGCCTTCGCGCCGCTGGCGGACGGCAGCCGGCCGGAGGCGGCCTATCGCGCGCTGTTCGGCCTGATGGTGGTTGTGCTGGTGGTGGCGGTCGCGGTTTATGCGAGGGTGGCGGACCGGCGGCCGAGCGAGGAGATGCGCGAGCGCGCGGCGGG
>JBBQOT010000466.1:0-3499 GCA_038331165.1 Acetobacterales bacterium | reverse complement strand
CAACCCCCTTATACATAAAATCAAAAAAATACATGGGTTTACCATCGGCGGTCGTCTTTTGGGGGTTCCTGGCAAACGCCCTGCCCTTCTGGGACTAGCCGGTGGCGAAGGCGTAGCTGAGGCTGTAGGCGTCGGCGCGGTGGCGGGCGACGGTGAACTCGGCGGGTTGGCCGTTCTCGTCGAGGTAGACGATTTCGCTGACCAGGACGGCGGCGCCGACGGTGTAGTTCAGGTGGCGGGCCAGGGTGGTGTCGGCGAGTTCGGCGCGCACGGTGACGCGCGCTCCGGACAGACGCAGGCCGAGGCGGCGCTGGAGCGAGCGGAACACCACCACGTCGTCGAAGTCGTGCCGGGCGAGGCGGCCGCCGATCGTCGGCGGGAAGAAGATGGTGACGTCGGACATTGGCACGTCGCGGCGCAGCACCCGGCCGCGCAGGCAATGGATGGGGGTGGCGGGATCGAGGCCGAAGACGCGGGCGGCGGCGGGGGAGTGCATCTTTTGCCACTCGGCGATTTCCAGGGCGGCGCCCTCGGTGGCGGCGACGATGTCGTCGAGCGAGTTCATACGACGGGCCGCCGGGGGCCGCGGCTCAGCGCTGGCGACCATGGCGGGCTTGGCGGGGCGTTTCTCGATCATGCCCTCGGTTTCGAGCTCGCGCAGGGCGTGGCGGACGGTGATGAGGCTGACGCCGAAGCCGGCGGCCAGGCGGGCCTCGGTGGGCAGTTCACGGCCGATGGGCAGGCGGCCTTCGCTGATCGCGGTGCGCAGGCGGGCGGCGACCTGGCGGTACAGCTTGCCGTCGGCGCGGTCGAGCGGGCGGACGAGGCGGGCGAAGGGCATCGCGGAGTCCTGCGCCTTCGGGCGAGTCCGGGCAACCCTGGACGCGGGCAGCGTCACGATTGTGTAACCACCCCCCTGGCGGTGGCGGGGCGGGCTGGGTAGTTTGGCGGCAAGGTGGATACCGTACTCGCAATCGACCTGGGGGGAAGCTCGCTGCGTACCGCATTGGTGGGGCGCGACGGGCGGATCGTGGCCAGTGCCCAGCGCAGCCATCGCGTGGCCGAGGAGGCCGACGCCGAGGACTGGTGGTCGATGCTGGTCGAGGCGGTGGCCGAGCTGCCACAGGCCGCGGTGAAGGCGATTATCGCGACCGGGTTCACCCGCAGCCAGGTGCTGGTGGATGGCAAGGGGCGGGCGGTGCGGCCGGCGCAGTGCTTTGCCGATACGCGCGCGGCGGCCGAGGCAGTGGAACTGGCGGGGGCAGCGCGCGGCACCTGGGTTGAGATGACGGCGTTTCATCCGGCCGCGCGGCTGCGCTGGGCGGAGGCGCATGATCCCGCCGCGTTCGCGCGCGCGCGCACCGTGCTGCAGCCCAAGGATTTCCTGGTGCTGCGGCTGACCGGCAGGCGGGCGGGCGACCGGATCAGCAATGCCTGGGCGCTGGAGCGGCGCGGCAATGTGCGGGCGTTGTCGCTGTTCCGCCGGGCGCGACTGGATGCAGCGTTGCTGCCGGAATTGTTCGACCCGTGGGATGTGGTGGGGCCTTGCACCGGGCTGGCGGGCTATGAGGGCGTGCCGGTGATGTGCGGGGCGATGGATACCTGGTGCGCCAGCCTGGGTGCGGGTGCGGCGCGGCCGGGCGATGCCTATCTGATCGCCGGCACGACCGATGCCGGCGGCGTGCTGAGCGATGCGCCGGCGGAGACCGAGGGGCTGGTGACGATGCCCTGGGGGATCGGCCTGTACCACACCGGCGGGCCGAGCGGCGCCGGTGGTGATTGTCTGCAATGGCTGGCCGAGGTGCTGGGCCAGCCGCATGCCAGTTCGGTTGTGGCGCTGGCGGAGCAGGCGGCTTCGGCGATGGCGCCGCTGCTGTTCCTGCCGGCGCTGTCGGGCGAGCGGGCGCCGAGCTGGGCGGCGGCGACGCGTGGCAGTTTCATCGGGCTGGACCGGGCGCATGGTGCGGCCGAGATGGCACGCGCGGTGATGGAGGGCGTGGCGTTTGCCGATCGCGACCTGTTGGGGGGGTTGCCGTTCGACCGGCTGTTCCTGGCCGGCGGCGGCGCGCAGTCGGATTTGTGGTGCCAGATTCGCGCCGACGTGCTGGGCTGCCAGGTGTTGCGCACGCTCGGCCAGCCAGGACTGGTGGGAGCGGCGCTGGTGGCCTGGGCCGGGCTGGGGGTGTTCGCCAGCCTGCCGGCGGCGCAGGCGATGGTGGCGAATGCGGCGGATGAGTTCCGGCCCGACCGCACGGTGATCGCGCGCTATCAGCGGCTGTTCGAGGTGTTCAAGCAGGTGCAGACGGTGGCGGCCACGCTGGCGCATGGGCTCAGCCGCTTCTGATTGTTGCGGCCGGGCACGCGGCGCCGCATGCTCGGCGCCTGCACTGCCGGGAGCCCGAACATGGCCAAACCAGACCACGATCGTGCGCTGACGCGCGCCCTCGCCCTGTTGGAAACCGTGCCGATGGTCGATGGGCACAACGACCTGCCCTGGGTGATCCGTAACGATGGGCGGGCGAAGGGGGATGTCGGCGCCTATGACCTGGCGCGGCGGCGCAACGATGGCGATACCGATATTCCGCGGTTGCGCGACGGACGGGTGAGCGGGCAGGTCTGGGCGGCGTATGTGCCAAGCGAGATCGCCCAGCCCGGGCGCGCGGTGCTTGAGCAGATCGATATCGTGTTGCAGATGAACGCGGCGCATCCCGATGTGTTTTTGCCGGTGAAGCGGGCGGGCGATTTCATGCGGGCGAAGAAGGCGGGGAAGATTGCCTCGATGCTCGCCGTTGAGGGCGGGGTGGGGCTGGAGAATTCGTTGGCGCCGCTGCGGGTGTGGCATGCGTCCGGGGCCCGCCTGATGACGCTGTGCCACAACGGCACGCTGGATTGGATCGACTCGGCGACTGACGAGGTGCGGCATGGCGGGCTGACGGCGTTCGGGCGGGCGGTGGTGGGGGAACTCAACCGGCTGGGGATGATGGTGGATTGCGCGCACGTGGCGCCGAGCGTGATGCACCAGGTGTTGGAGCGTAGTTCGGCGCCGGTGGTGTTCAGCCACTCCAATGCGCGGGCGCTGTGCGACCATGTGCGCAATGTGCCGGACGACGTGCTGGACGTGGTGCGGGTGAAGGGCGGGCTGGTGATGGCGACGTTCATTCCGGATTTCCTCAGCGAGGACGTGCGGCAATGGATGGGGCCGCTGCGGGCTTCGTTCTGGCTGAATACGGAAGGGGAGCGGATGGCGGCGCTGGCCAATCACGAGAAGACGCATGGGCCAAGGCCGCGCGCAAAGCTGGAGGATGTGGCCAGGCACATCGAATACATTGCCGAAAAGATCGGTGTGGAGAAGGTGGGCATAGGGTCGGATTTCTTTGGGGTGCCGACGACGCCGACGGGGCTGGAGGATGTCAGCCGCTTTCCGCATCTGCTCGCGGAGATGCTGCGGCGCGGCTGGAGCGAGTCGGCAGTGGCCGGGCTGGCGGGGGGGAACTTCATC
>JBBQOT010000465.1:0-3503 GCA_038331165.1 Acetobacterales bacterium | reverse complement strand
AGGTTCGCCTCGGCGCGATGAGCCCGGCCCTGGAGACCTCGAAGGTGCGCCTCGGCGCGATGTCGCCCGCCCTGGAGACCTCGAAGGTGCGCCTCGGCGCGATGAGCCCGGCGCTGGAGACCTCGAAGGTCCGCCTCGGCGAGATGAGCCCCGCCTTGGATACCTCGAAGGTTCGCCTCGGCGCGATGAGCCCGGCGCTGGAGACCTCGAAGGTCCGCCTCGGCGCGATGGCGCCCGCTCTCTGAACATTCCATACTGCGCGGGTTACTCCGCGCCCCAGGATGCAACGGAACCGGGCCCCTCGCCCGGTTTCTTTGCGTTCCGCCCAGCACAGGACAACCGATGTGAGCGAAGCGCCAGAATCGCAGGACAAGACGGCGGACAAACCCCTGCCGCGCATCCTCTTCCACCGCATCATCTCCTCTGCCAGGCCGCCGCAACGGGCCGATAAGTCCGCGATGGGCAGCCTGCCCACCCGGGCCTTCCGCTTCTGCGAGCCCGTGGTGACCGCATCGGGCTTCGGCTACTACGTTTTCCCGCCGATCGCCTTCGCCTTGTGGTGGGACGGCAGCGCCATCAAATGGCGGCCCACCGGCTATGAGGAATGGCTGCACCTGAGCACCGCCAACGTCCCCGGCTTCCCGGCTTATTTCGACGAGCACGTGCCCGAGGAGGTCAAAGGCTGGTGGCCACCCTTCCTCGGCGCGCTGACCGAGCCTGGCCAGGTGCAGATGTGGACCGGCCTGATGGTGCGCACCGCGCCGGGCTGGAGCACGCTGGTACGCCCCTGCGCCAACGTGCCGCGCAAAGCCGGGCTGGAGATGAATGAGGGCATCATCGAAACCGACCGCTGGTTCGGCCCCCTGATCACCAATTTCCGCCTGACCCGCACCGACATTCCGGTCGAATTCGCCGCTGATTTCCCGCTGTTGCAGGTTCAAGCGCTGCCGCGAATCGCGCTGGACGAGCCGGCACAGAACGGCTTCGTCGTCACCGAGGGCCTGCCGGCCTTCGAACCGGAGGATTGGGACGACTATTACGACAACGTGGTTCGCCCACACGTGCAGGAGCACCGCCCGCGCGGCCAATACGCCGCTGCGGCGCGCAAGCGGCGCAAAGGCGAGGACAGCGACGGGTAACACCAGTTACCGCGATGTGTGACCCGTCGTTAGGCAAGGCCAGGGCTCTGCCCTGGACCCGCCAAAGGCCGGCGGCCTTTGGAAACCCATTTTATTTCAATGGTATTAGGTTCCAGGGGCTCGGCCCCTGGTGGGTCCCTGCGGTGCGGCTTCGCGCCGCATCGGCAAAGCCCTGGCCTTGGCTTTCTCCATAGGTCAACGACCAGGCCGCTTGGTAAAACTCATCCGAATTGCTGATCTCGCCGGCAGCGCCGGTCGCCGCACTGCCGCCGGGCGCTGTCACAAAGCGGTCATCGAAGTGTAAACGAGGTGTCGCCGTCCGCCTGCCATAAGCCCCGCGAGAAATGCGGCGAAGGGGCGTGCGGATGCTGGTGCTGAACGGGGTGACGAAGCGTTTCGGCGCCGTGTGCGCAGTGGATAATGTGTCCCTTCAGGTACCGCGCGGCCAGTTCGTCGGCGTCATCGGCCGCTCCGGCGCCGGCAAGTCCACCCTGTTGCGCATGATCAACCGGCTGGCCGAGCCCAGTGCCGGGCGCATCGCCTGGGAGGGCAGTGATGTCACGGCGTTGCGCGGGCCGGCACTGCGCGACTGGCGCCGCCGCTGCGCGATGATCTTCCAGCAGTTCAACCTCGTCGGCCGCCTGGACGTACTGGACAACGTGCTGATGGGCCGCTTGGCGCACACACCCGGCTGGCGCGCAATGGCGCGGCTGTGGCCCGCCGAGGATCGCATGATCGCGCTATCGGCGCTGGAACAGCTCGACATCGCCCAGCTTGCCGCACAGCGCGCCGACAGCCTGTCGGGCGGGCAGCAACAGCGCGTGGCGATCTGCCGCGCCCTGGTGCAGGAACCCGACATCATCCTGGCCGACGAGCCGGTCGCCTCGCTCGACCCGCGCAACGCCAAGATCGTCATGGACGCGCTGGCCCGCATCAACCGCCATTTCGGCCTGACCGTGCTGGTGAACCTGCATTCGCTCGACATTGCTCGCGAGTACTGCGACCGGCTGATCGGCATGGCCGCCGGGCGCGTGGTGTTCGACGACGGCCCCGCGGCGCTGACCGACGAAGTGTCGCGCGAGCTGTACGGCATGGAGGCCGGCGACGTGATGGAGTCGGGCGAAGCCCCGGCCATGCCCGAAGCGCTCGCCGCCGCCGCCTGACCCCTTCCACCAACGAGGACATTTTGATGATGCACCGCCGTACCCTGCTGGCGGCAATCGCCGCTGCCCCAGCCGCGATCGCCACCACCGCCCAGGCCCAGGTCTGGAAGGCCAAGTATCCCGAACTCGTCATCGCCGTCGTGCCGGCCGAAAATGCCGGCGGCGTGACCGATCGCTGGGGCCCGTTCATCGCCTATATGACCCGCGAACTCGGCACCAAGGTCACGCTGCGCGTCGCCAACGACTACGCGGCCGTTATCGAGGGCCAGCGCTCCGGCAATATCCATATCGGCGTCTATGGCCCTGCCTCGTTCGCCCGTGCCCGGTTGACCGGGGTCAAGGCCGACGCCTTCGCCATCGACGTGAACTCCGATGGCAGCAAGGGCTACTTCTCGGTGTTCTATTCGCTCGCCAAGTCGCCCTTCCAGAAGATCGAGG
The DNA here is from genome assembly GCA_038331165.1 of Acetobacterales bacterium. Classification (GTDB taxonomy): domain Bacteria; phylum Pseudomonadota; class Alphaproteobacteria; order Acetobacterales; family Acetobacteraceae; genus CAMDGX01. Next base: position 763 of record JBBQOT010000465.1, on the reverse strand, counting down.
ACCTGAAGGGCCGCAACCTCGGTCTGGTCGATCCGAACTCTACCTCCGGCTACAGCGTGCCGATGTTCGCGCTGAACGAGTTGGGCATCTCGGATGCCGGCAAGTTCTTCGGCCGGGTACAGACCACCGGCAGCCACGAGAACGCCATCATCGCGCTGTCGCAGGGCACGGTCGACGTGGCCGCCAACTGGTGGAACGCCGACGACGACAGCAACCTGCTGCGCATGGTCAACAAGGGCATGCTGAAGAATGCCGACGGCAGCCTGATGAAGTACAGCGACTTCCGCATCGTGCTGAAGTCGCCGCTGATCATCAACTCGCCGACCGCCTATCTGACCGAGCTGCCCGACGACCTGAAGGCGATGATCCGCACCACGTTCCTGCAGGCGCACGTGAAGGATAAGGCGGCGTTCGATCGCCTGTCCGACGGCAAGAACAGGTCGTGGGACGCGGTGGACAACGCCGCCTACGACGACACGATCAAGCTGATCCAGTTCGTCGACGCGCTGCGCAAGCGTTCGTCCTGAGGCGACGGCGGGCGGGCGGCGCCATCCGGCACCGCCCGCATAGCCCGAGCCGCGCGGAGCATTGATGACCGCCATCCCCGCTCACCCGACCGTGACTCTCTTGCCGGCTGCACAGCTGGCACCGCTGGTCGATGCCTATGCCGCCGCGATGGCCGCCAAGCGGCGGCGGTTGATCCTGGGGGCGGCGCTGTTCGTTGTTGCCCTAGCGTTGGCGCTGGTCGGTGCCGAGGTCAGCC
>JBBQOT010000464.1:0-3504 GCA_038331165.1 Acetobacterales bacterium | reverse complement strand
TACATAATTGATGGCCTTGGGCTGGGCGCTGGGTGGGTCGAGGGCAAAGCCCTGGCCTTCCCTTACCTTCATCACGCAACCCATCACTCCAACCGAAACCCAATCCGCCGCACGAACGCCCCCCATCCCGTCCGCTCCGGCTGCGCATACTGCCGCGCCTTATCCTCCGACCAGGTATACGCCGCCTCCGCCCCGAACAGATCGTCGCGCCGCCGCGCCCGCACCGGCTTGTCCCGATCCCGCCGCGCATCATACTCGGCGATATCCGAATCCAGCCCGCCATCCTCATGCCGATCCACATGCACCGTCGCCGCCAACCCCAGCCGCGGCGTCAGCGCGGTGAACCCCGACGGCCACCCCACGCACAGCCCCGCCACCGGAAACACATGCGCCGGCAGCCCCAGCACGCAGGCGACCTCCGCCGGCAAATTCCGGATCGCCGAAATCGGGCACGTCCCCAACCCCACCGACTCCGCCGCGGCGATGAACGTCCCCAGCACGATCCCCGCCTCCACCGCCGGGTTGAAGAACGCGTCCAGATGGTCGTTCACCAGCGCATGCCCACGCAATTCATGCAGCCGCCGCTGCCGTCGGTTATTGCCGCAGAACACCAGAAACGCCGGCGCCGCCTTCGCCCACGGATTATCCGGCAACAATGCCGCCAGCGCCGCCCGCTGCTCCGCCGCCTGCACAATCACGATATCGGCCTGCTGCAAGTCGCTCTTGCTCGGCGCCGCCAACGCCACCGCCGCCAGGGTGCGCAGCAAATCCAACGCCACCGGCCGATCAGTATAGTGCCGCATCGTCCGGTGCCGCGCCATGCCACGCAGTGTCGCCGTGTCGGCCTCCTCCGGCACCGCCGGCACCGCCTCGCCGTAGCGCGCCCGCAGCCACGCGGCCAGCGGCGCCTCTGCGTCCTTCGGTTCGCTCACGCCACCATCTCCCGCTCCGCCAGCATGCCGTGGTCCAGCACCAGCGCTGCGGCATGCAGCACCGTGTTCATCTGCGTCGTATGCGCCAGGCGGAACGCATCGCCATAGATCGTCTCGTCGGGATACTCGCTGATCAGCTGAAACGGCGGAATCTGCCGCGCATTCTCGCCAATCTCGCAGATGATGCCGTGATAAACCGGGCTGGCGATCGCCCCCAGATGCGCCTCATACGCCGCGATCTGCGAAGCGTTCAACGCCGCCAGCGCCGGGTCGCCAATCAGCCGCGCCGCCAGCGCCTGCATGAAGTCATGGGCCTGCGCCGCCAACCCCGCATGATGCCGCAGGATCAGAAAGAACCCGCGCGGCAGCGCATATTGCGAGTATGCCCCCCCCGGCACATACCCGGTCAGCGGCCGCGTCCACTCATGCGCGGGATAGCCGTGCAGATTGAAATGCAACCGCGCCCCGGTGCGCTGCAACGCCTCCAGCCGCGCCGCCCGCTCGATTGGCACATCATCGGCGCGAAACTCCAAGTCATCGCCCAGCGCCGTAAACCGCGCCGCATGGTGCATGTGCCGCGGGTTCGCCAACCGCAACCGATGATGCAGCGCATAGCCGTCCACATTCTCCTGCGCGATCAGCGCAAAATGCGCCCCCCGCCGGCGCTGCAACACCTCGGCCGCCCGCAACGCCCCCACCGGCCCCGACGTCTCATTGGCATGCTGCCCAGACGTGATCACCAGCCCCGGCAAGCTTCCCGCCACATGCACCCCGCGCACCGCCCGCCCCTGCACCGAAACCGCGCCGAATGCCTCCCCGCCAATCCGCGCCAGCGCACCGGCAATCTCCAGCGCGGTCAACGGCCGGCTCGCCGCCTCCAGCCGCTCCGGCTCCCACACCAGCTGCGGCTGCGGGCAATGCGGCACCACCGAAACCCGCACCGTCGTCGCCCCCAGCGCCGCATCGATCAACGGCACAATCTGCCCCGGCTGAAAATCCCGCGTGCCCAACGGCCGCCCGCCAATCTGCTGGAACAGCTCCAGCAGCGAGAAATACACATCCTCGTGCAGCCCCTCGCGCGTCGAAATGCACTCGTCATGCCAGGGCAGCTTGCGCTCGATGCCGCCGATGCCAACCGCAATCTCCAATGTCGCAAAGAACGGCGTCGCCGCCGGCCAGGCATGTCCCTTCACCGCCGCAATCACCGCATCAAACGCCGCCTCATAATCGATCGGCTCGGCCTTGTTATAGTTCGGCACCGGGCACCCCGGCGGAAAGGTCCGCACCCAGCCGGTCGGCGACAGCGCCTCCCGCCCCACCGGGTCCGCCCGCCGGCGGTTCGGCGCAAACACCCAATACTGCGCATACCGCCCATCCGCATGCGCCAGCGTCACCTCGTAATGCTCCGCCGTCGCGCCCTGCACATACTCCACCGGCACCGGCGCCAGCAGCCCCGGCAACGGATACGCCTCCACGCGAAACCGCGCGCTCGCCTCCGGCGGCAACCCTACAGTCACCGCCGTCACCCCCGCCAGGTCGATCTCCTCCAGAAACGCATGCACCAACGGCTTATAGGCACTGCGGATCGCCGCCTCGAACCCCCGCCCGCGCAGCACCACCTCGGCCGCAAGCCGCGCCGCCCGGTCCTCGAATACCCAAGCCTCCACCAGCATCCCCGGCCATTCCGGCTCCTGGAAACGCGCCACAATCGCATCCAACGTGCGCACAAAACTGGTGTCCAACAACATCGTCATGGCGCCATCCCCCAAGTCCCCCGCCATGATGATCCTGTTTGCCCAGCGCGGGAATGGCTACAAACGCCGAAACGCCAAAGGACTACAACCATGGACGAACCCCTCGCCCGCGCCGCCTTCGAGGAAGCGCTGCGCACCCAATCCCCCGGCTTCGGCACCTTCTTCCTCGCCCGCCTGCTCGGCCTGGATATCACCTACGGCGAAGACGACTGCACCGTGCGCTGCACCGTGAAAGACTTCATGTACAATCCGCAAGGCTCGCTGCACGGCGGCCTCATCGGCACCATTCTCGATATCTCCATGGGCCACCTGCTCACCCACAGCACCGGCGTCGGCATGACCCTGCAAATGAACACGCAATACATCAAACCCGCCCGCGACGGCATCGTCCAAGCCCGCGCCACCTTCCTGCGCCGCGGCCGTAGCATCAACTACCTCGAATCCCGCATGACCGACGGCGACGACGCCCTGATGGCGGTCGCTACGTCCACCTGGCGATTGCTCTGAAACTTGTCGATCTGAAGAAACACCAGTAGGTCAAGGCAAGGCCAGGGCTTTGCCGTTGCGGCGCGAAGCCGCACCGCAGGGACCCACCAAAGGCCGACGGCCTTTGGAAACCCATTTATAGGAATGTACTAAAGTCCAGGGGCTTGACCCGTCGCGCGACGGCGAAGCCCTGGCCTTGCCTTTCTAAGCGTAATTTCTCTGGCTCTTTCACACGCCGCCAAAGGCACCAAGAAAATCCCACCGACCGCATATTCGCGCTTGCAGCGGTATCTCCGATGATCTATATTAACTAACATGACCCAGGACACACC
>JBBQOT010000463.1:0-3510 GCA_038331165.1 Acetobacterales bacterium | reverse complement strand
CAGAAATCCGGGCGGCCGGTGACGGCGGGGGATGCCAATGCCCTGCCCTTTGCCGATGCCAGCTTCGCCGCGGTGGTCAGTGCCGACGTGCTGTGCCACGGCGCCGTCGACCCCGCCGCCGCCCTGGCCGAGCTACGCCGCGTACTGGCGCCCGGCGGAAAACTGGTGCTGAACATGCCAGCCTATCAATGGTTGCTCAGCGCGCACGACCACCAGGTGCACAATGTGCGCCGCACCACTGCGCGCGCGCTGGCCCGCGACCTGTCAGCCGCCGGCTTCGGGTGCGTGCGGGCGCGCTATTGGAACATGCTGTTGCTGCCGCTGATGATCGTGCAGCGCAAGCTGCTGGCGCGTTCGGGCGCCGACCGTGGCAAAACAGTGTCCGACGTTGCCGCGTTTCCGCCCATCATCGATGCCACATTCCATGCGCTGACGGCGCTGGAACGGCGCCTGGGACTGCCACTGCCCGCCGGCGGCTCGGTCCTGGCGATCGCGCACAAGCCGGAGGTTACCGCATGACAAGCAACCCCGTGGACGAGGTCTCCCCGAACATGCCGCCGCTGCTGGCACCTCGCTATTTCCCCAAGCCCGTGCCGACCGCCAACGCCCGACGAATGGGGTTAGCCGCCGCACCGTCGATCGGCCTTTCGATCGTCGTGCCGGTGTATCGCGGTGCTGCCACCGTGGCGACGCTGGTCGGCGCGCTGGCCGCACTGCACCCCGAAGGTGGTATGGAGGTGATCCTGGTCAACGACGGCAGCCCGGACAATTCCGCCGAAATCTGCCGCGCCATCGCCGCCAGCCCGCCGACAATCGAAGGCACCGAGACCACGCTGCCAGTGGTCTACATCGAACACGCCCGCAATTACGGCGAGCACAACGCGGTGATGACCGGGCTGCGCCATGCGCGTGGCCGCTTTGTCATCACCATGGACGACGACCTGCAGAACCCGCCGGAGGAAGTGACCAAGCTGTATGACCACGCCCGCCTGGGCAACTGGGATGTGGTCTACACCCGCTACGCCAGCAAGAAGCACGCGCCGTGGCGCAACCTGGGCAGCCAGTTCGCCAACAAGGTCGCCGACTGGCTGCTCGACAAGCCGAAGGGCCTGTACCTGTCGTCGTTCCGCTGCATGTCGACCCTGGTGGTGCGCAGCGTCGCCCGCTATCGCGGCCCCTATCCCTATGTCGACGGCCTCATAATGGAGGTGACGCAGCGCATCGACAGCATCGAGGTGCGCCACCTGCCGCGCGCCGAGGGGCGCAGCAATTATACCGTCACGCGGCTGGTGCGGCTGTGGCTGAACCTGGCCACCAGCTTCTCCCTCGCGCCGTTGCGGGTCGCCATCCTGGCCGGCATCGCGATGGCCACGCTGGGCATGGCCGGTGCCGCTTTCACCATCTTCGAGGCGATGTTCAGCCGCCAAACCCCCTCCGGCTGGGCCTCGACGATGACGGTGATCCTATTGGTCTCGGGCGTGCAGTCGCTGATCCTTGGGGTGATGGGCGAATATATCGGCCGCACCTTCCTGTCGGCCAACGGCAAGCCGCAGGGTACGGTGCGGCTCATCGTTCGCAGCCGCTCGGCGCGCGCCATGCCGGTCGCCGCCGATCGCAGCGAGGCGGCATGACGCCGTATTGGCTCACCCTGGCCGCTGCCATCGTCACCTCGATGGCCGGGCAGACGCTGTTGAAGGCGGGCGCGGGGGCGGCCGACTTCATCGCCCAGTTGCTCGACTGGCGCACCATCGTCGGGCTGGGGCTGTATGGCGGAGCGGCCATCCTGTACATCGTGGCGCTGCGCCGCATCCCGATGTCGGTGGCGCTGCCCTGCACTGCCGTTTCGTATGTCGCCATTGCACTGATCGGGCACTTCGTGTTCGCTGAGCCGCTCGGGCTGCAACACGCGGCGGCCCTGGGGCTGATCTGCACCGGCGTGGTGCTGCTGGCGCTCGCGTAGCACCTGGGGGGCCGCAGATGCGCAATCTGTTGACGGATTTGGCCGGTATCGCGGTCGGCCATGCCACCGACCTTGCGGTGGGCACCGGCGCCACTGCGATCCTGTTCGACGACGGGGCGACCGCGTCGGGGGTGATCCTGGGCGGCGCACCCGGCAGCCGCGACACCGCGTTGCTGGAGCCGGAAATGACCCAGCAGAAGGTGAACGCCTTCGTGCTTTCGGGCGGCTCGATCTATGGGCTGGACGCCGCCGGCGGGGTACAGGCCTGGCTGCGTGAACAGGACCGCGGCATGCGGCTGGGCGGCATGCTGATCCCGATCGTGCCGCAGGCGATCCTGTTCGACCTGTTGAACGGCGGCGACAAGGGCTGGGCGCGGTTCTCGCCCTATCGCGACCTCGGCTATGAAGCGGCGGTGGCAGCCACGCACGGCGATTTCACCCTCGGCTCGGTCGGCGCCGGCACCGGGGCGACCACGGCCACCGTGAAGGGCGGCATCGGCTCGGCCAGCGTGCGCATGGCCCAGGGCTATACCGTGGCGGCCATCGTGGCGGTGAATGCGGTGGGCACTGCGACAATCGGCGACGGGCCGCATTTCTGGGCCGCGCCCTATGAGGTGGGGGCCGAGTTCGGCGGGCTGGGCATGCCCCGGCACCTCGCACCGGCGGACCTGGCACCGCGGCTGAAGGGCCTGCCCCCGCCGGCGACGGCCACCACGATCGGGCTGATCGCCACCGACGCGATGCTGACCAAGGCGCAGTGCAAGCGGCTGGCGATCATGGCCAATGATGGCCTCGGCCGCGCCATCCTGCCGGCCCACGCGCCGGGCGACGGCGATACGGTGTTCGCCGCAGCGACCGGGGCGCGGCCGTTGGCCGACGAAATCGACCTGACCCTGATCGGCCATGCCGCCACGCTGGTGTTCGCGCGCGCAATTGCCCGCGGCGTGTTCGAGGCGACCGCCCTGCCCTATCCGCCGGGCATGGCATCGTGGAAGGACCGTTGGGGCGCACGTCGTCGCGAATGACGCACCGCCACAGCAGCTTTCAATCACCGTTTATGATGACCCATTGCTAAGCCAAGGCCAGGGCTTCGCCCTGGACCCACCAGGGGCCGAGCCCCTGGACCTCATGTTGTTGAAGCAAAATTGGCTTCCAAAGGTCGGCGACCTTTGGAGGGGGTGCGCTGGCTTGATTTCGCCCCTCGACGGCAACGCATTGGTGTTGCGTTATTATTCAGATGGGAAACGATACATTATTATAACGTAATGATATGAACCAAGAAACTGCTTCGCCCTGTCAGGGCGTTTCGTGCACGGGAAACCAGTATTTGACGGCGGTCCGCGGGCGGCAGGCTGAAGCCGCGCCTCCCCAGTGGCACGGCGAAGAGGCGGTGCGGGGCGGGCTTTGCGGGCGTGGGACGAATTGGCGGCTGAGGTATGGGCGAATGCGGCCGAAACGCTGCGAGGGGCCAGATCGCGGACGTGGTTGCGCCGGCAGATTTTTGGCTGGACCGCACGCGAATCGCTGCGGGCGTGGCAGTCGAGCGAGAC
>JBBQOT010000462.1:0-3511 GCA_038331165.1 Acetobacterales bacterium | reverse complement strand
GGTGTTGGCGACGGTGAGGGTGGTGCGGGGGAGGCCGGGGTTGAGCTCGATGTCGCCTTCGAGGGTTTCGATTTCGCCGGGGATCATGATTGGTCTCCGAGATAGGAAGGCCAGGGGCTTTGCCCCTGGACCCCACTCAAGGCAAGGCCTTGAGAATCCATTTTCTTAAGTAAGGGGGTGCAGGGGCGACGCCCCTGACGGGTGCAGGGCAGAGCCCTGCGCTTGCTTCTCATCGGATCGGCTCGTGGACGGTGACGAGTTTGGTTCCGTCGGGGAAGGTTGCTTCGACCTGGACGTCGTGGATCATTTCGGCGATGCCGGACATGACTTGGGCGCGGGTGATGACATGGGCGCCGGCTTGCATGAGGTCGGCGACGGAGCGGCCGTCCCTCGCGCCTTCGACGACGAAGTCTGAGATGAGGGCGATGGCTTCGGGGTAGTTGAGTTTGACGCCGCGTTCGAGGCGGCGGCGGGCGACCATGGCGGCCATGGAGATGAGGAGCTTGTCTTTCTCGCGTGGGGTGAGGTTCATCAGCAGCTCCAGACGCGGGGGAGGGGGCGGCCCTGGCGTAACACGGCGAGGCCGGCGATGAGGGTGGTGCGCAGGGTGGCGCTGTCGGGGGCGACGATACGGCCGATGAGCATGTTGTTCCGGGTGCTGGCGGCGGCTTCGGCGGGAGAGTTTTGCCAGGCGGCGCGGAGGGGTTCGAGGTGGGTGGCGGCGTTGGGGGCGACGTGGATCAGGGTGGCAATGGCGATGGCGCCGTGGGTCGCGGCGCGGTGGGCGAGGATGGGGGTGACTTCGTGGTCGAGGCGGATGGCGTCGTGGAGCAGGAGTTTGCCGGCGCGGCGGATGCGGATGGTGTCGCGCAGTCTCGCGGTGTGGACGGTCTCGCCCATCAGGGCGCGGCCGAAGATGAGGGTTTCGACGCCGAGGAAGCTGGCGTCTTCGGCCATGTCGACTTCGAGGGTGCGGGTGAGCGCGCAGCGGTCGAAGAGGATGGTTTCCTGGGGGAGCCATTCGGCCGTGCTGTTGGCGGCCAGGGTGAGGCGGGTGCGGATGGTGGCTGGAGTGTCGGCGGGCAGGGCGCGGTAGATGCGCTCGGCGGCCTGGGCGGTGAAGGTGGCTTGGGTGTTTGCGCCGAGGGTGAGGTCAAGCGCGAGTCTGTCGCCGCCGGCGATGCCGCCGGAGGATTTGAGCATGACCGCCTCGGCCCAGCCGCTGGGCCAGGGGGTGGGGCGCGGGAAGCGGGCCGTGACACAATTGCCTAAATTTGATGCGAAGTTAATGCCATTGCGTGCGTCAGTTCCGGTGCGGCGATGGCGAAGGCAGCCAGGGTGGCGTCGATCTCGGCGTCGCTGTGCGCCGCGGAGAGGAACATGCGGCCGAAGGGCGAGCGCAGGGTCATGACGCCGTGGCGGCGCAGGGCCAGATGCAGCGCCAGGCTGCGCGGGGCATCGGCCCGGGCGACCGCCTGGGCATAGGTTGCGGGCGGGGTGGGGGTGAACCACAGGCTGAACACGCTGCCATGGCCGCTGGTGCTGGCCGGCTGGCCGGCGTCTTGAAGGGCCGCCGTAATGCCGGCCCGCAGGCGCTGGCCGCGTGCCAGCAGGGCGGGATAGTCGAGGGCGGCCAGGGCGCGCATGGTTGCCGCCACCGCGGCGCAGGCTGGCGGATTGCCGCTATAAGTGCCGGCGCGGGCGACGCGGCCCTGTTCGAGCAGGGCCATGATGTCGGGCCGGCCGGCCAGGGCGGCGACGGGCAGGCCGCTGCCGATCGCCTTGCCCAGGGTCGCCAAATCGGGTTCCAGCCCCAGCAGGGTGGAGGTGAGGCCGGGATGCAGGCGGAACCCCATCAGCACCTCGTCGGCGATGACCAGCGCGCCGTGGCGGCGGGCCACGGCCTGGAGATGCGTGAGGTAGCCTGGCGCCTCCTCGATGCAGCCGGCATTGGCCAGCACTGGTTCCACCAGGATGGCGGCGATGTCGTCGTGTTCGGCGAACAGGCGTTCGACGTCGTCGAAGTCGTTGTGGCGCAGCAGCACCGTGCGGTCGGTGGCGGGGCGGGTGTTGGCGTCCATGGCGGCGGCGGGGCTGGCGGTGTTGCCGAAGGCGACGTCGTCGAGCCACCCGTCGAAGCCGGCGGCGAACTTGGCGATGCGGGCACGCCCGGTGGCGACGCGCGCGGTGCGGCAGGCCAAATGCACTGCCTCGCTGCCACTGTTGAGGAAGACGATGCGGTCGAGCGGGCCGAGATGGGCGGCCAGGGCGGCGGCGGCCTCCTCCTCCAGCGGGTGGGCGAGGCCGGGCATGGGGCCGTCGTGTAGGGCCTGGGTGACTGCGGCGATCACCACGGGCGGGGCGTGGCCGAGGAAATCGGCGCCCATGCCGAGCAGGTAGTCGATGTAGCGCCGGCCCTGGTCGTCCCACAGGAACGGGCCGTGGGAGCGGACGATGCGCAGTGCGACGCCGTCGAGCGGGGGCATGGCGCGGCCCGCGCTGGATATGCCGCCGACCAGATGTGCCATGGTTGTTCCCCCGTCGCGGTGGTTCATGTCGGCCGGGTCGCGTGCGCGGTCAAGCGGCGGGGGTTTTATACCGCGACCGAATGGCGGGCGCGGCCGGCGGCGAGATAGGTGTCGAACACCGCGGCGACCACGCGGGACAGCGCGCGGCCATCGGCGGTCAGCGTGATCGTGCCGGAGTCGCGGGTGAGCAGACCGTCGGCGGCCATTTCGTCGAGCGCCGCCAGTTCGGGCGCGCACCAGCCCGGCGGCGCACCCAGGGCGGCGGTGTCGACCGCGCCGTCGCACATGATGCGTTCGATGACATGGCCGCGCAGGCGGTCTTCGGCCGATAGCGCCACGCCCTTGGCCACCGGCAGGCGGCCGGCGCCGATAGCGCGGGCCCAGGCGCCGGTCTCGGCGATGTTCTGCACGTGGCCGAAGGGCGAGCGGCCGATGGCGGTGGCGCCGAAGCCGATCAGCGTGTCGGCGGGGTCGGTGGTGTAGCCCTGGAAGTTGCGCCGCAGCGTGCCGGCGCGGGCGGCGATGGCCATGGAATCGTCGGGCAGGGCGAAGTGGTCGAGGCCGATCGCCTGGTAGCCGTGCGCTGCAAGGGCGACGGCGGCACTTTCGGCCTGGGTGGCGCGGGCGGGGCCGCCGGGCAGGGTGGCCTCGTCGATCAGGCGCTGCTTCTTGGCCATCCAGGGAACGTGGGCGTAGCCGAACAGCGCCACCCGGTCGGGGCGCATGGCGGCGGCGGTGGCGATGCTGGACAGCAACGTGGCCTCGGTCTGGTGCGGCAGGCCGTAGATCAGGTCGAAGTTGATGCACGCCACCCCGGCGCCGCGCAGGCCGTCGACGGCACGGGCGACCATGTCGGGCGGCTGGATGCGGTTGATCGCCTGTTGCACGCGCGGGTCGAATTCCTGCACGCCGAAGCTGGCGCGGGTGAAGCCGAGTGCGCCGATGCGCTGTGCCATCTCGGGCGTCAGGGTGCGCGGATCGCT
>JBBQOT010000461.1:0-3514 GCA_038331165.1 Acetobacterales bacterium | reverse complement strand
CGTCACCGGCATCTTCCTGACGATGCACTACAAACCGGACGCCAACCTGGCCTTCGGTTCGGTCGAATACATCATGCGCGAAGTGCCTTTTCCTCGCGCGGGGCACGCCCTGGCGCGCGAAGGCGCGATCCGGACCTGGTTGGTCCCCGTGGCGCGGCTTCGCACCGCGACGGCAAATCCCTGGCCTTGCCGATCGAGGCGTCATTGTTTGCGGCGATTGGCATAAGGTCGCCGCTTCACCCTATGCCCGCAGGCGCACCGCCAGATCGAAGATGTCACCAAACGCGTGCGCGGTAGCAGAGGCGTGGTCGCCGGTATCGGGGGGGCCGTAGCCCCAGGCGGCGAAGATGCTGGGCACGCCGAGGCCCGCGGCAGCGCGCACGTCGTTGTGGTGGTCGCCTGCCATCACGGCCATGGCAGGAGAGCTGCCGGCGGCCGCGATTGTGGCGCGCAGATGGCCGGGATCGGGTTTGCGCACGGGGAAGCTGTCGCCGCCGCCGACCGCGGCGAAGAACCCGGCGAGGTCCAGCGCGCTCAACAGGGTGCGAGCCGGTGCCTCCGGTTTGTTGGTGCACACGGCCATCTGCCAGCCGGCATCGGCAAAGCGGCGCAGCGTGGCGTGAACGCCGGGATAGGGCTCGGATTCGTTGGCCGTGTTGGCACCGTAGTCGCGGAGAAAGTCCTCCAGCGCGCTGGTATCGGGGGTGGTGGCGCGGGCGGCAAAGGCGCGTTCCAGCAGCACGCCGGCGCCGTCGCCGACCATGCGGGCAACCTCGGGGCGGGTGAAGGACGAAAGCGTGCGGCTGGCCATCAGGCGGTTCAGGGCAACGGCCAGGTCAGGAACCGAATCCACTATGGTGCCGTCGAGATCGAAGACCATCAGGGGTTGCATGCGGATGTGGCCCTCGCGGCGGATCGGATGGAGAATCGAACCGTGACCAGCGTCCTTTGACACGGCGCTGGCCCGGCCGCTACTCCTCCGGGCGATGAACGCCGCAGACCCCCCTGTGCTTCCGACGACGGCAGTCGTGCTTGCGGCCGGGTTCGGCACGCGCATGAAGTCGGCGCTGCCCAAGGCGCTGCACCCGATCGCCGGACGGCCGATGCTGCGCCACCTGCTGGCAACCTGCGAGACGGTGTTCGACCGCGTGGTGGTGGTGCTGGGCCCCAACATGGATGCGCTGGCCAAGGTGGCCGCGCCGCACCAGACGGTGGTGCAGCACCAGCGCCTCGGCACCGCACATGCGGCGATGCAGGCCGTGGGCAAATTCGGCGCCGGCGACGTCGCGGTGCTGTATGCAGACAATCCGCTGATTTCGGCCGACACGCTCCGTGCGTTGCTGGCGTCACGGCGCGCCGGAGCCGGGCTGGCATTGCTGGCGATGCGGCCGGCGGACCCGGCGCGCTATGGCCGGGTGATCGGCACCGAGGACGACGTGCACGGGATCGTCGAGTTCAAGGACGCGACCGCCGACGAGCGGGAGGTGGGGTTGTGTAACGCCGGGGTGCTGTGCGGGCCGGCGGCCGACATGGCGCGCTGGCTGGCGGCGGTTGGGTGCGACAACGCCGCCGGAGAGTATTACCTGACCGACCTGGTGGGGCTGGCACGCGCCGACGGAAGGCGGGTTGCGGCCGTGCTCGGGGCCGAGGCGGAGCTGCGCGGCATCAATTCGCGCGTCGAGCTGGCGGTGGCCGAGGCCACGGTGCAGCAGGCGCTGCGGCTGCGCGCGATGGACGAAGGTGTGACCATGACGGCGCCGCAGACCGTGTTCCTGTGCACCGACACCGTGTTCGGCCAGGATGTGACGATCGGTCCCAACGTGGTGTTCGGCACCGGCGTGACGGTGGAGGCGGGCGTCGAGATTCGCGCTTTCAGCCACCTTGAGGGCTGCGTGGTCCGCGCCGGCGCGGTAATCGGGCCGTTCGCGCGGTTGCGGCCAGGTGCGGATGTGGGCGAGGAGGCGCATGTCGGCAATTTCGTTGAGGTGAAGGCGACGAAGCTGGGGCGCGGGGTGAAGGCGAACCACCTGGCCTATCTGGGCGACGCCGAGGTGGGTGCCCGCACCAACGTCGGCGCCGGCACCATCACCTGCAACTATGATGGTTTCGCCAAGCACCGCACGGTGATCGGCGCGGATGTGTTCGTGGGCTCGCACTCCATTCTGGTGGCACCGGTGTCGATCGGCGACCGCGCCATCGTGACCGCCGGCAGCGTGATCACCGAGAATGTGCCGGCCGATGCGATGGCGTTCGGGCGGGCGCGCCAGGAAACCAAGCCGGGCCGTGCCACGGCGTTTCGTGCGGCCCGACGCAAGGCGCCCAAGGACTAGGATTTTTCCGGCAGCGAGGATTTCGGCAGATGTGCGGCATCATCGGCGTGATTGCGACCCGCCCGGCGGCCCCACTGGTGCTGGAGACGCTGCGGCGGCTGGAATACCGCGGCTATGACAGTGCGGGCATCGCCACCCTGTTGAACGGCCATATCGAGCGCCGGCGGGCGGCGGGCAAGCTGGCCAACCTGGCCGAGGTTCTGGCGCAGCAGCCGCTGGCGGGCACGACGGGGATCGGCCACACCCGCTGGGCAACGCACGGCGCACCAACCGAGAGCAACGCCCATCCGCACGGCACCGCGCTGGTCTCCGTGGTGCATAACGGCATCATCGAGAACCATGCGGAACTGCGTGCCGAGCTGGAGGCCGCCGGGCAGGTGTTCACCAGCGAGACCGATACTGAGACGGTGGCACAGCTTGTGGACCTGCATCTGAAGCGCGGCATGGCGCCGGTAGCGGCGGCCGGCGCGGCCTTCGCGCGGCTGGAGGGCGCCTATGCGCTGGCGATGCTTTTTGCGGGCCATTCCGAGCTGCTGGTCGGCGCCTGCCACGGCGCGCCATTGGCCGTGGGCTTCGGCGAGGGTGAGATGTTCATCGGCTCCGACGCGATGGCGCTGGCCCCGCTGACCCGGCGCATCACCTTTCTGCGCGATGGCGACTGGACGGTGATCGGGCGCGACGGGGCGCAGTTCTTCGGCGCCGACAACGCACCGGTGCAGCGCGAGGTGAAGCTGACGGCGCTGTCCGGCGCGCTGGTGGGCAAGGGCAACTATCGCCACTTCATGGAGAAGGAGCTGCACGAGCACCCCGGCGTGATCGGCGACACCCTGCACCAGATGGTCGACCCGGCGACGCGGGCGGTGCGGCTGCCACCATTGCCGTTCGACCCGCGCGCAGTGGGGCGGGTCAGCCTGTCGGCCTGCGGCGGGGCGTATTTCGCCGCCCTGGCCGGGCGGCAATGGATCGAGGAACTGGCGCGGCTGCCGGCCGATGTCGATGTCGCCAGCGAGTTCCGTTACCGCGAGCCGCCCATGACGCCCGATTGCCTGGGCCTGCTGGTCAGCCAGTCCGGCGAGACCGCCGATACCATCGCAGCATTGCACTACATGAAGGCGCAGGGCGTGCCCGTGCTGTCGGTGGTGAACGTGCCCGAAAGTTCGATGGCACGGTATTCCGACGCCGTG
>JBBQOT010000460.1:0-3519 GCA_038331165.1 Acetobacterales bacterium | reverse complement strand
CGACACTCTTTCCCTACACGACGCTCTTCCGATCTGATCCAGATAGGCAAGGCCAGGGCTCTGCCCTGGACCCGCCAAAGGCCGGCGGCCTTTGGAAACCCTTTTTATTTCAGTAGCATGAGGTCCAGGGGCTCGGCCCCTGGTGGGTCCAGGGCAAAGCCCTGGCCTTGCTTGGTCATGGGTTACTCTAAATCGTGGTTGGTATAGCGTAGGGGATTTGCCTCACAGGTGCGAAGATAAGGGAGCCTGGGCTCTGCCCAAACCCGCCATGGGCAAAGCCCCCGGACTTCCTTGCCACCGCTTGCCCCCCCAGGACCGATGGGCTAGTGGAGCGCGGCTTGTCGGACGCCCGCGGCGGCCCCGTGGCGTGTCGGCTGTTTCACGCCCCTACCCCGCGCAAGGATTTTCCCCAATGGCACGCAACAAGATCGCCCTTATCGGCGCCGGCAACATCGGCGGCACCCTGGCCCATTTGATCGGGCTCAAGGAGCTGGGCGACGTTGTCATGTTCGACGTCTTCGGGGGTGTTGCTGCGGGCAAGGCGTTGGACATCATGCAGTCGGGCCCGGTGGACGGGTTCGACTCCGCCATGTCGGGCGGCAGCGACTATGCGGCCGTTGCCGGCTCGGACGTGGTGATCGTCACCGCCGGCTTTCCGCGCATGCCGGGCATGACGCGCGACGACCTGCTGACCAAGAATGCCGGCGTGATCGCCCAGGTGGCCGAGGGCATCAAGACGCACTGCCCGGATGCGTTCGTGATCGTCATCACCAACCCGCTCGATGTGATGGTGTGGGTGATGCAGCAGAGATCCGGCCTGCCCGCCAATAAGGTGGTGGGCATGGCCGGCGTGCTGGACAGCAGCCGCTTCCGGCTGTTCCTGGCGCAAGAATTTAATGTGTCGGTCGAGGATGTGACGGCCTTTGTGCTAGGCGGACATGGCGACACCATGGTGCCGCTCACCCGCTATTCCACGGTCGCCGGCATTCCGGTGCCCGACCTGATCAAGATGGGCTGGACCACGCAGGCCAAGATCGACGCCATCGTTGAGCGCACCGCAAATGGCGGCGGCGAGATTGTTAAGCTGCTGGAAAGGGGTAGTGCGTTCTATGCGCCGGCAGCGAGTGCTATCGCGATGGCCGAGAGCTACCTGCACGACAAGCGCCGGGTGCTGCCCTGCGCGGTGCAGTTGAACGGCGAGTATGGCATGACCGGGCTTTACGTCGGCGTGCCCACCGTGATCGGCAAGAACGGTGTGGAGAAGATCATCGAGGTCGAGTTCAGCGCGGCCGAACGCGCGGCGTTCGACAAGTCGTGCGACGCGGTCAAGGGACTGATCGAGGACTTCAAGAAACTGGGGGTCTAGGCCGGATGAACATCCACGAATACCAGGGCAAGGAGCTGATCCGTCGGTACGGCGTGGCCGTGCTCGACGGGCATGTCGCCTGGACGCCGGAAGAGGCGGTCGAGGCGGCACGCAAGCTGCCCGGCCCGGTTTTCGTGGTGAAGTCGCAAATCCACGCCGGTGGGCGCGGGGCGGGGCGTTTTGCCGACGACCCCGACGGCAAGGGTGGGGTGCGCATCGCCCGCTCGCTGGACGAGGTGCGGGCGGCGGCCGAGGCCATGATCGGCCACCCGCTGGTCACCAAGCAGACCGGGCCGGCGGGGCGGCGAGTGAACCGTATCTATGTCGAAGCCGGCTGCGAGATCGCGCGCGAGCTGTATTTCTCGCTGCTGGTCGACCGCGAGACCGCGCGGGTGACCATCGTCGCCTCGACCGAGGGCGGCATGGAGATCGAGGAGGTCGCCAACCACCACCCTGAGAAGATTCTGCGCGTTGCGATTGACCCTGCGACAGGCATCTGGCCGTACCATGCGCGCAAACTGGCCTATGCGCTGGGGCTGGAGGGCAAGCAGATCGGCGCCTTCGGCCGCTTCGTCGATGCGCTGTACAAGGCGTTCATCGACCTCGACTGCGCCGTGGTGGAGGTGAACCCGCTGGTGGTCACCCGTGCCGGCGAGATCGTGGCGTTGGATGCCAAGGTGAGCTTTGACGACAACGCGCTGTATCGCCACCCCGACCTCGAAGCCCTGCGCGACGAGACCGAGGAGGACCCCAAGGAGCTGGAGGCGTCGAAACACGCGCTGAACTATGTGGCGCTGGACGGCACCATCGGCTGCATGGTGAACGGCGCCGGCCTGGCGATGGCGACGATGGACATCATCAAGCTGTATGGCGGCTCGCCGGCCAACTTCCTCGACGTGGGCGGCGGGGCGACGCGCGAGCGGGTGACGGCGGCGTTCAAGATCATCCTGTCGGACCCCAATGTGGAGGGGATTCTGGTCAACATCTTCGGCGGCATCATGCGCTGCGACGTGATCGCCGAGGGCGTGGTGGCCGCAGCGCGCGAGGTTTCGCTCAACGTGCCCCTGGTGGTGCGGCTGGAGGGCACCAATGTGGAGCTGGGCAGAGAGATCCTCGCCCGCTCGGGCCTGGCGATCTTCACTGCCGAAAACCTGGGCGACGCTGCCGAAAAAATCGTCCGCGCCGTGAAGGAAGCTGCCTGATGGCGATTCTGGTCAACGCCAGCACCAAGGTGATCACCCAGGGTTTTACCGGTGCCCAGGGCACCTTTCATTCCGAGCAGGCAATCGCATACGGCACCAAGATGATGGGCGGCGTGACCCCCGGCAAGGGTGGCTCCACCCATCTGGGTCTGCCGGTGTTCGATACGGTGGCGCAGGCGGTCGCGGCCACCGGGGCCGATGCTACCGCCATCTATGTGCCGCCGCCGTTTGCCGCCGATGCCATCCTGGAGGCGATCGACGCCGAGATCGCGCTGATCGTCTGCATCACCGAGGGCATTCCCGTGCTCGACATGGTGCGGGTGAAGCGCGCGCTGGATGGCAGCGCCTCGCGCCTGATCGGCCCGAACTGCCCGGGGGTGATCACGCCGGGGGCCTGCAAGATCGGCATCATGCCCGGGCATATCCACCGGCGCGGCAAGGTCGGCATTGTCTCGCGCTCGGGCACGCTCACCTACGAGGCGGTGGCACAAACCACGGCGGCCGGATTGGGCCAAAGCTCGTGCGTCGGCATTGGCGGCGACCCGGTCAAAGGCACGGATTTCATCGAAATACTGGAAATGTTCCTGGCCGATGCTGAAACCGAACTGATCATCATGATCGGCGAGATCGGCGGCGCCAGCGAGATCCATGCCGCCGAGTTCCTGGCCCGGAACCCCGTGAAGAAACCCACCGTCGGCTTCATCGCCGGCGCCACCGCGCCACCGGGCCGCCGCATGGGCCATGCCGGGGCGGTGATCTCCGGCGGGCGCGACACCGCGGCGGCGAAGTTCGAGGCGATGCGGTCGGCGGGCATCCATGTGGCCGAAAGCCCGGCGGCGCTGGGCAGCACCATGCTTGAGGCGATCGGACGGTAGGAAGGGAAGTGGTGTTTTTTTTAAAAAATAAACAAAAAAAATTAAAAATTTTTTGGCGTGGGCGTGGGCCGACGCC
>JBBQOT010000459.1:0-3523 GCA_038331165.1 Acetobacterales bacterium | reverse complement strand
ACGAAGGTCCAGTGCCCGGTGACGATGTAGCCGCCATCGACCACCACGGCCCGCGCCCCCTGGTTCTGCCCCCATGCCAGCACCGCGCGCGGATCGTCGCCCCACACCGCCCGGGCGGTGGCGAGCGGCAGGTAGGCGGCGACCATCGAGCAGCCGGAACCCTGGCCGACACACCAGGCGGTCGAGGCATCGGCACGCGCCACCTGGATCAGCATGCGCACGTAATCAGCCGGCAGCACCTCGTCGCCACCGACGCTGGCCGGCAACAAGCAGCGGAAAAGGCGCTGGGCATGCAGTGCGTTGAGCGCCGCCGGGGTGATGCGACGGCTGGCCTCGATCGCCGCGGCTTCGGCCAGCAGCACCGGCGCGGCGGCGCGGGCGCGCGCCTCAGGCACGGCGGCGACGTGGATCGAGCGGGCTTCGTCGGGCATGGCGGTCTCCGCCTCCGGCATTCCAGCCCCGACTGTCCAGCTTCGGCGCGGCAGGGTCAACGCTCGACCGCTTGTGCGCCGCCCCCCGCGTCGGGCAGCATCACCGGTAAAATCGGAGGAACCCGCCATGAAGATCGACCACGTGTCGCTGACCATCTTCACCTGGGACAACATCCCGCGCACCAGCTACCACGCCGGCAGCTTCACCCAGCCGGTGAGCAACCTGGGCCTGCTGCGCATCCGCTGTGATAGCGGGCACGAGGGCCATGCCTTCCTCGGTTCGGCGAGCAATCCCGCCAGCATGGACGGGCCGGGCCTGATCCGCTGGATCAAGCCGATCCTGATGGGCACCAATCCGCTGGAGCGCGAGCGCCTGCACCAGCGCATGCAGAAGATGAACCGCAACGTCACCTGGCGCTGCATCGGCGCGGCCGACGTGGGTCTGTGGGACCTGGTGGGCAAAATCGCCGGGCTGCCGGTGCATGCGCTGATGGGCACGCATCGCACCGCGATCGGCGCCTATGCGAGTTCGCAATTGCTGCCCGATGCCGGCGCCTATGTGGCCCAGGCACAGCAGCACAAGCAGGAGGGCTGGGCCGCCTACAAGATCCATCCCCCCACCGACCCCGACACCGACATCAAGGTGTGCGAGGCGGTGCGCCGAGGCGTTGGCGACCTCTATCCGGTGATGCTGGATAGCACCTGGAGCTACGACTACTACGGCGCGTTGAAGGTCGGGCTGGCGATCCAGGACATGGGCTTCAAGTGGTACGAAGACCCGCTGGCCGACGAGGATATTCTCTCATACGTGAAACTGCGCCAGAAGCTGCACATCCCGATCCTGGCCACCGAATACCCGGTCGGCGGGCTGGACACCTATCCGATCTGGATCCAGCAGCAGGCCACCGACTATCTGCGCGGCGACATTCCGGCCAAGGGCGGGCTGACCACCATGCTCAAAACCGCGCATTTGGCCGAGGCGTTCCACATGAACTACGAGGTGCATCACAGCGGCAACTCGCTGAACAACCTGGCCAACCTGCATTTGTGCATGGCCATCCCCAACACGACGTGGTTCGAGGTGCTGCTGCCCGACGGGGCGCACCGCTATGGGCTGGAGGAGGAGTTCCGGCCGGATGCCAACGGGATGCTCCAGGCACCGACCGGCCCAGGGCTGGGGGCGAAGATCGATTTCGCGCTGATCAAGGCCAAGACGGAGGCGGTGCTGGAATAGCACCGCCCCGGCACGCCTCAGCCGCCCGGGCGCAACACCCGCAGCCGGTTGCCGTCGGGGTCCACAGCGCTGAAGGTGCGGCCCAAGTCGAAACCTCCGTGGTTGCGGCGGCCCTTCATGCCCGGGTGCAGTGACAATTCCTGTCAGCAGGCCTCAATCAAGCCCGAGATGCTCGCGCGCGCGCTAATCGGGCAGCAGCACCCGGCGGTGGCCCGGGACATCAGCGAACGGCAGGACGGGGTAGGGAAAGAGTCTTCTTTTAGTGAACAAAAAGAAGACTTTCCCTACCCTAATCCTTCTAGTGCCCCGCATTCTCCCCAGAGAAATCCGGCGCTTCCAGTCCCGAGGCTTCCAGCTGGGCGACCAGGGCGGATTTAAGGCGCTCCAGACCCGCCTCGTCGCGTGCTTCGCAGCGCGCCACCAGCACGGCCTGCGTGTTCGACGCCCGCAGCAGCCACCAGCCATCTCCGGTGTTCACACGCACGCCGTCGATGTCGGACATGGTGGCTCCGGCGGCACGCAAGCGGGCGGCGACTTCGGTGATCACTTCGAACTTGCGGTGGTCGTCGCAGTTGAAGCGCAGCTCCGGCGTGTTCACCACTTGCGGCAGCGCCTTGCGGATCGCCGACATCGTCTGCGTTCCGCGCGCCACGATGCCCAGCAGGCGGACGGCGGCGTACAGCGCGTCGTCGAAGCCGTACCAGTGGTCGTTGAAGAAGATGTGCCCGCTCATCTCGCCGGCCAGCGGGCAGCCGGTTTCGGCCATGCGCGCCTTGATCAGCGAGTGGCCGGTCTTCCACATCTCGGGCTTGCCGCCGGCACGGGCGATCTCGTCGAACAGCACCTGACTGGCCTTGACGTCGGCGATGATGGTGGCGCCGGGGTGGGTTTTCAATACATCGCGGGCGAGCACGACCAGCAGTTGGTCGCCGAACATCATGGTGCCGCCGTCGTCGACCACGCCGATACGGTCGGCGTCGCCATCCAACGCGATGCCCAGGTCGGCGCCCCGTTTGGCCACCTCGGCCACCAGGGCTTCGAGGTTCTTCGGCACGGTCGGGTCGGGGTGGTGGTTTGGGAAGGTGCCGTCGATTTCCGGGAACAGCACCGTGTGGGTGCCGGGCAGGAGCTTGACCAGGCGCATCAGCACCGCGCCGGCCGCGCCATTGCCGTTGTCCCACACCACGTTCAGCTTGCGGTCGCCGCCGTCCCAATCCTTGGCCACCCGGGAAATATATTCTTCCGAGATGTCGATCGCGCGGTCGCTGCCCTTGGCTTCGGCCACCACGTCGCCGGCGGCGGCCATGCTGCCGATTTGCCGGATCTGCTGGCCGAAGAACGGTTTGCCCGCCAGCATCATCTTGAAGCCGTTGTAGTCGGGCGGGTTGTGGCTGCCGGTCAGCATGATGGCACCGCCGGTCTTCAGCACGGTCGCGGCGTAGTACAGCATCGGCGTCGGCCCCAGCCCTATGCGCACCACCTCCATGCCGCTGGCCTTCAGCCCGCCGACGAGTTCGGTCTCCAAGGCCGGTGAGGACAGCCGGCCGTCATACCCCACGGCTACCACCGTGCCGCCGGCCCGGGCGACGATGCTGCCGAAGCAGCGGCCGATGGCGAACGCATCCGCCGCGTGCAGGGTTTTGCCGACGATGCCGCGGATATCGTATTCGCGCAGCACCGTGGGGTCGAAATTATGGGCGAAGGCCATCGTCAACGTGCTCCATGGGAGGAGGGAAGGAAGAGTTCTTTTTTGAAAAAAAGAACCAAAAAACTTTCATCCCTCAGAAGGAGACAAAGAGGGCGTTCCTTCGCTCGCCGCATCCTAAAGATCAGCGCAGTAGCCCTTGAGGAAGCCTTT
>JBBQOT010000458.1:0-3538 GCA_038331165.1 Acetobacterales bacterium | reverse complement strand
TCGGCGACCTGGTAGCTCATGCCGGGGGTGAGGACGGCGGTGGTGCCGTCAGCCAGTTCGGTTTCCAGTGCACCGGACAGGCACAGCAGGATGTGGCCCTTTTCGCACCAATGGTCGGCGAGGTAGCCGGCGGAATACTCGACCATGCGCACCCGGATGGGACCGAACTGGCGGGTGCGCCACTGCGCCATGCCGGTCTCGCCGGGGTGTTCGGTGCGCGGGATCGCAGACCAATCGGTGGTGCCGAAGGGGATGTCGGACATGTTCATGGCGGCAGGATAGCGTGTCGAGGGAACATGGCTACCCCGGCCGGTGCGCAGGCGCCCGAGGTGCCGATGATGGTGCCCTGTTCTGTCCTAGACGTTGAACGCCTTGGCGAGGTCAGCCAGCACCTTTTCCTCGGAGTCCGAGATGCGCAGGCCGATGCCCAGAAAACCGCCAGCGGCCAGAGCCACGGCGCGGGCGCGGTCGAGGATCGGGCCCTGGAGCGCGCGGCGGTTGGCGTGGTCCATGCCGGCCGTGATGGTGGCGATATAGGTCTTCCAGGCGTCGACCAGGCTGGCCGGCGGGGCGGATTCGAGCCACTTGTCCAGCATGCCGTGGCCGGCGGCTTCGGACTTGAGGCCGCCCTCGGCGGCGGCGCGCAGGATCGCGGCGCGTTCCTTGGCATCGACGCTGCCATCGGCCCAGGCGACGGCGACCAGCGGCACCAGCGCGATGGCGGCCAGGGTCTCGGTGGAGATGTCGAGCTTGACCAGGGCATCGAGCACCGCGGGGTCGGTGATGCCGGAAACAGTGGAGAAAGCTTCCTTGCGCGCGCGGACCTCCGCGGGCTCGGCGAGGCGCTGGCGCAGGATGGCGTCCTGCTTGGCGAAGAACGCCTCTTCCAAGGCCCGGCGGCGGTCGTCGAGGGATTCGTGGCTCATGGTCTGCTCCGGTTCAGGTGCGGCGCGGCGGCTGGGCGCCTTGGGGCGTCGGTGTTCAGCTATGGACATAGACGGGCGGGCGGCAGATTCCAATCCATCGCGGGCGGGTTAGCCGTTCGTTCATGCGGCCGCCATATATTCCGGTGGGTTTGCACGGGTGAGGCGGGATGGAACAGCCACTTGCCGTTGATGGGGCCAGGTTCTCGTCGGCGGCCTATTGGGAGGGGCGCTACCGGGCCGGCGGGCACTCAGGGGCCGGGTCGTACGGGCGGCTGGCGGCGTTCAAGGCGGATTTCCTCAATGCGCTGGTGCGCGACAATTCCATCGCCTCGGCGATCGAGTTCGGCTGCGGCGACGGCAATCAGTTGGCGTTGCTGGAGGTGGCCGAGTACGTCGGACTCGATGTGGCGCCGGCGGCGGTGGCGCGGTGCCGGGCGCGGTTTGCCGGCCAGCAGGGGCGCGACTTCCGGCTGATGGAAGAATGCCGCGGAATGGCGGCGGCCGAGTTGGGGCTGTCGCTGGACGTGGTTTATCATCTGGTGGAAGACGTGGTGTTCGGCGCCTATATGCAGGCGCTTTTCGACCATGCGTGGCGGTTCGTGGTGATCTACGCCAGCGACACCGACGCGGAGTGGCCGAGCGAGCATGTGCGCCACCGGCGATTCACCGGCTATGTGGCGCAGCATTTCCCGGAGTGGCACCTCGCCGCCGTGGTGCCGAATATCTTTCCCTATGATCCTCAGCGCCCGGGGCACACGTCGTTCGCGGCGTTCCATGTCTATCGGCAGGCGCATGAGGTGGTGCGGATCACCGTGCCGGGCGCCATGGCCGGCTGACGCCCGCGCTACGAGCGGGGCGCCGGCGCGGATGCGGTCGCCGGGTCCCAGCCGCCGCCCAGCGCCTTGTAGAGTTGCACCAGGTCGAGCGAGACGGCGGTGGTGCTGTCGGCCAGGTCGGACTCGGCGGACAGCAGGGCGCGCTGGGCGGTGAGCACCTGGAGGAAGTCGGCCACCCCTTGTTCATAGCGCAGGCGGGCGAGGCCCAGGGCGCGGCGCGCCTCGGCGACCGCCTGTTCGACCCGGTCGCGGCGGCGCTGTTCGGTGCCATAGGCCGTCAGCGCGTTGTCGACCTCATGCAGCGCGTTCAGCACGGTGCGCTGGTAGACCAGGGCGGCTTCCTGCTGTTGCGCCTCGCGCAGTTCCAGGGTGCGGCGCAGGCGGCCGCCCTCGAAAATCGGCAGGGTGACGGAGGGGCCGATGCCGTAGGTGTGCGAGGCCCATTCGCGCAGATTGGCGACCTGCAGCGCCTGGAGCGCGCCGCTGCCGGAAATCACGACGCGGGGAAAGAAATCGGCCCGCGCCACGCCGATCACCGCGGTGGCGACATGCAGATTGGCCTCGGCCATGCGGATGTCGGGCCGGCGGCGGGTGAGGTCGCCTGGCACGCCCACCGGCACGCGCGGCGGCACCGGCGGCAGGGCGCGCGGGGCGGCCAGTGCGGCGAGGCGGGCGCCCGGCTGTTCGCCGAGCAGCAGCGAAATGGCGTTGACCAGGCGGCTTTGCTGTTCCTCCAGGGCCGGGAGCTGGGCTTCCACGGTGGCAACCAGGACGGAGGCGTTGGCGACGTCGAGGTCGGTGGTCAGCCCGCCGGCGGCGCGGTCGCGGGTGAGCGCCTGGCTCTGGCGGGCGATGCCGAGGTTCTGGCGGAAGATGGCGATCTTGCGCTGCACGCCGCGCAGGGTGAGGTAGCTGCGGGCCAGTTCGGCCGAGGAACTGACCATGAGGTCGCGGCGGGCTTCCTCGCTGGCCGCCACCTGGGCGCCGGAGGCTTCGACCAAGCGGGCGACGCGGCCCCACAGGTCGACTTCCCACGATAGGTCGAAGCCGAACTGGAACAGGTCGTAGGGGTTGCGCAGACGGGTGTTGGGCGCCGCGGTGCGCCCGCCCAGGCCGTTGGCCAGGGTGCCGGGGCTGGTGGTGGCACTGCTGGCGGTGGCCGAGGTGCCGAACCGGCTTTGTTGCTGGCGGGTGTAGGAGGCGTTGGCGTTCATGCCCGGCGTCATCGCCGCCTCGGTGATACCGAGCTGGGCGCGCGCTTGGGCGAGGCGGAAATCGGCGGTGCGCAGGTCGAGATTGGCGGTGGCGAGGTGCTGCTGCATTTCGTTGAGCAGCGGGTCGCCCAGCACGGTCCACCATTGCGCGTCGAACGGCTCGGCGACCGGCACGCTGGTGCGGGCCGAGGCGGGCGTGGCGGGGGTGGTGGCAAGCCAGCTGGCCGGCTTCCACCAAGCGTCGGGGCGTTCGAAATCCGGACCCATTTTGGTGCAGCCGGTCAGGCCCGGCAGTACTGCCAGCAGCAGCAGGTATCGCTGTATCGCCACAAGCCGGACTCCCAGTCTATCCTCAGTGGTGCAGGGTACAGGTCGGGCGAGCCGGGTCAACGCTTGCGGGCCGGGCTTAGGGCCTGAGGCGGAATAAGCAAGGCGGGGGCGTAGCCCCTCGACCCCACCCAGTCCGGAGCGCGCCATCGCGCGTCAGCCGTAACCCAATGAACCCCGCCACCGTGTCGCGCGGCAGCACCCGGTCATCGCACAGATAACGCCGCACATCGGG
>JBBQOT010000457.1:0-3541 GCA_038331165.1 Acetobacterales bacterium | reverse complement strand
AGCGGCACAAGGGCGCGCGCTACACCCCGGTGGCCAAGCGCAACGACCGGCCCGACGGCATCGCCTTTCTGCTGCGCAACTATCCGCAACTGACCGACGCGCAGATCGGCAAGATGATGGGCACCACCAAGGACACGATCGACAAGGTGCGCAGCCGCACCCACTGGAATTCCAGCAACATCAAGCCGCGCGATCCGGTGATCCTGGGCCTGTGCACGCAGAGCGACCTGCACCAGATGGTCACGGCCGCCAACGACCGGCTGACCCGCGAGGGCCATGCCGTGCCCGCCCCACCGGTGCCCGAAGCGGACGAGGCCGCCTGAGCCCGATGTGACGGTGCGCCGCACGTGATGGTGTGCCGCCAGTGACGGCCCAGGCCCATCAAGACGAAAGAGCGATGGCGTCAGGTGGTCGCGAGGCTGCCCCGCGTGCGCTCCATCTCCTCCTTCAGTCGAAGTTTCTCGCGTTTGAGGCGCGCCAGCGCCTCGGCATTGGGCTGTGGACGCAATTCTTCCTCGGAGATGCTGCGCTCCAGGCTGGCATGGCGGTTCTTGAGGCTTTCGAGACGCGATTCCAGGCTCATGAGACCTCCTTCAGGGTGGTCGTTCAGGGCCGGCGCAGGCGAGAGCGACAGATAGCGCCGGCGCAGCGCCGCGTGCCCGGAGTGAACTTGCATATCCTGGGCGGGCATCTGCAAAGAAAGCGTATCGCAGGCGGCCCCGGTCGCGCTACTTCAATCGGGCCGTTCCCTTTGCTTGGGCCGTCTTCATGCTGAACGACCATGACTCCCTGCTGCGCCGCCTGCACGAGCTGCGCAGCGAACATCGCGACCTGGATACCGTGATCGCCCGCATGGTCGAGGGCGGGCCGATGGACCAGCTGCATCTGCAACGGCTTAAGAAGCGCAAGCTGCTGCTGAAGGACGAGGTCGCGTGGTTGGAATCGCGCCTGATTCCCAACAATATCGCCTGATAAAACATTGAATAAAAAACAAACACCTCTGGTCGGCATCATCATGGGCAGCCAGTCGGACTGGCCGACCATGGGCCATGCGGCGGCGATGCTCGACACGCTGGGCGTGGCCTATGAGGCGCGCATCACCTCGGCCCATCGCACCCCCGACCGGCTGCGCGACTATGCCAAGGCGGCACGCGGGCGCGGGCTGCGCGTGCTGATCGCGGGGGCCGGCGGGGCGGCACATTTGCCGGGCATGGCGGCGGCGTGGACCAGCCTGCCGGTGCTGGGGGTGCCGGTGGAGTCGTACGCTCTGCGCGGGCAGGATTCGTTGCTGTCGATTGTGCAGATGCCAGCCGGCATTCCGGTCGGCACGCTGGCGATTGGCCGCGCCGGCGCGGTGAACGCCGCACTTTTGGCCGCCGCGATCCTGGCGCTGTCCGACCCCGCGCTGGCCGACCGGCTGGACGCCCACCGCGCCGCCCAGAGCGAAGCGGTGGCGGAGGTGCCGACCGACCAGCCGGCCGCATGACGGCCCCCGGCTGGAAAGCGCTGGCGCCGAATTCGACCATCGGCATCGTCGGCGGCGGACAATTGGGCCGCATGTCGGCGCTGGCCGCGGCCCGGCTGGGCTATCGCTGCCATATCCTGACCGACGAGGCCGACAGCCCCGCCGCCCAAGTCGCCGCCGGGGTCACGGTGGGCAGCTACGACGACCCCGCGGTGCTGCGCGCCTTTGCCGCCCAGGTCGATGTGGTGACCTTCGAGTTCGAGAATGTCAGCGCCGAAGGGTTGGACCTGCTGGCCGCGCTGCGCCCGGTGCGGCCATCGCCGTCGGTGTTGCGCATCAGCCAGGACCGTGCCGCGGAGAAGGGTTTTCTCAACGCCGCCGGCATCGCCACCGCGCCCTGGCGGTTGGTGGAGAGTGTGGAGGATCTGCGCGCGGCGGCCGCGGCACTGGGGCTGCCGGCGATCCTGAAGACCACGCGATTGGGCTATGACGGCAAGGGGCAAATTCGTATCGAGGAGGCTGACGACCTCGTAGCCACTTTTGCTGCACTCGACCCCAAGCCGTTGATTTTGGAAGCTTTCGTCGATTTCGCCTGCGAGGTTTCCGTGGTGGTGGCGCGCGGAATGGATGGCGGCGTTTCGGCCTTCGACGTGGTGGAGAACCGGCATCGGCACCACATTCTCGACCTGACCCTGGCGCCGGCACGCATCCCGGAGGCGACCGCTGCCGCGGCGCGGGAGATCGCCGCGAAGATCGCCCAAGCCATTGATCTGGTGGGAGTGCTGGCCGTCGAGATGTTCATCGACGCGCACGGCGCGGTGGTAGTGAACGAGCTGGCGCCACGGCCGCATAATTCTGGTCACTGGACCATCGACGCCTGCCCAGCCAGCCAGTTCGAGTTGCATATCCGCGCCGTCGCCGGCCTGCCCCTGCCGCCAGCGGTCCGGCATTCCGATGCGGTGATGAAGAACCTGGTCGGGCCCGAGGAGACGGCGCTGTGGCCAGCGATCCTGGCGGCGCCGGGTTTGATCCCGCATCTCTACGGCAAGGCCGAAGCCCGGCCCGGGCGCAAGATGGGCCATGTGACCCGGCTGTTCCCGCGCGGCGGGCTGCCGGGAGAATTCGGCATCCGCGACGCGCTGGGGGCGTTGTCGGGGGGGTGATATCGACCGCCCCGGAAAACGATGCTTAGGCGAGGCCAGGGCTTTGCCCTGGACCCACCAAAGTCCCGAGCGCGCCTTCGCGCGACGGCCGACGGCCTTTGGAAACCCATTTTTTTCCTGCATTTTTCAGGTCCAGGGGCTTGGCCTTATAGGCGCGAAGATAAGGCAGGCGAGGGCTCTGCCGTCGCGGCGCGAAGCCGCGCCACGGGACCCGCAGAGGGTCAAAGACCCGTTGATCCCATGACCTTGAGTGGCCGTGAAATTGGCCACCAGTCGAACCCGCACATCGATCTGGGTCTGCCGGCGCAGCCAAGAACGTTGTTGGCGTTCTTGGACTATCAACCCATTGGAATTTTTATGTTTTTTATAAAAAAAGGTCCAGGGGCTTGGCCCCTGGCGGGTCTGGGCAGAGCCCAGCTTCCCTGATCTTCGCGCCTTATGGGAAAGCCTACGCCTCGTCGTCCCTGTCCGGTGCCGAATCGCGCAGGCGACGGCGGCCAAAGTCGCGCACTTCGACATGTGCTGGCGCCATGGCGCGGATGCCGTCCTGGAACGCGGCGCGGCGTTGGTGGATGCTGACCAGCACGTGGCCCATTGGCACGCCGATATCGACCAGCACGGCCTCGCCGAGTTGCAGGCTGGCCTCGATCGTCTCGGGCACTGCGCTGGTGGCGCCGATGCCGTACAGGTGGGCGGCGTGGCGGTCGTCGCGCGCGCGGGCGATGATGTGCAGGTCGTCGCGCGCCGCGCGGGCGGCCACCACCAGCGCGTCGACCGCGTCGGTATCGGACATCGTCACCACCAGGGCGCGTGCGCTGGCCAAATGCAGGCGGGCCAGCAGTTCGGGGTTGGCCAGGTCGCCCCAGAACACCTGGCGGTTGCCGCGTTTGCGCAGGCGCGCCACCTCGTCGGG
>JBBQOT010000456.1:0-3549 GCA_038331165.1 Acetobacterales bacterium | reverse complement strand
CTTCTGCGCGCCCGCCAGGGCCTGGAAATCGTTGATGCGGGCCATCAGCCGTTCCCCTCCTGCATCCAGGCGCGCACGATGGTCAGGCTATCTTCGGGATGGCGCTCGACCAGTTCGGTCAGCCGGCGCAGGGCGGAGGCGCGCATCTGGCCATCCACATTGGTCAGGCTGATCAGCGACTCTTCGTCCTGGGCGGAATAGCTCTCGCTGCCGTCGCCGCGATTTGCACCGGGGGCGGCGCGCCCGCCCGCGGGGCCCTCCAGCAGCCGAGTGACATCGGCGGCCATGCCCAGCGAGGCGGCAGTCACCGTGCCGTCCGCCCCCACCGCCATCGCGCCGCCAGGCAGGCCCGCCAGCGCGCCAGCCGGCAGGGCACGGCCGCCCAGCGCGGTAACGCGCATCACCATCGGGCGGAACACCATCAGCAGCGCCAGCACCGCGATCAGCCCCACCACGGCGGTCTGCGCCATGCGGGTGATGTCGGCGGCCTCGATGCCCAGGCCGAGGAAGCCGCGCGGTTCCAGGCTGGCGGGGTCGGCGGCGCCGGTGAAGCGCAGCGTCACCACCTCGACCAGGTCGCCGCGTTTCTCGTCGTAGCCGACGGCGCTGCGCACCAGGCGGGCGATGCGCTCCAGTTCCTCGGCCGCACGCGGTTTCCAGGCGAGAGCGCCGTCGGCGCCCTTCTCCTCGATACCATCGACCAGCACCGCGATCGACAGGCGGCGGATCTGCGGCTGCTCGCGCACGATGGTGCGTACGGTCTTGCCAATCTCGTAGTTGGTCGTCTCCTCCTGTCGCGCCTCCTGGGTGCCGGAAGCTTCCTTGCCGGCGTCGGCATTGGGCAAGTTGTTCTGCACCGACACGCCGGCAGCTTGTTCGGTGGTTTTGCTGTTGTCCGTGACGGTCTGCGAACTGCGGACCACCTGGCCCTCGGGGTCGTATTTCTCCTGGGTTTCCTGGATGCGGTCGAAATCCATCTGCACCGAGGCCTCGGCGCGCACCCGGCCTTGGCCCAGGCTGCGCTCCAGCATTTCTTCCACCGCCCGCGACAGGCGCAGTTCGGTGGCGCGGCGGATTTCTTCCCCGCCCATGGCGGTGGCGGCGGGGCCGGTCGCCTCGCCGGCCCGCGCCAGCAACGAGCCGCGGTTGTCCACCACCGAGACGTTGCGCGCCCGCAGCCCCGGCACCGCGCCCGCCACCAGATTGACGATCGCCTGGATCGCCTCGCGATCCAGCCGCGCCGCGCCTGACGTGGTGAGCATCACCGAGGCCTGCGCCTCCTGCTTCTCGCGCGCGAACGGTTCGCGCCGCGGCAGCACCAGGTGCACCCGCGCCGCCTTGACCCCGGCAATGGTGCGGATGCTGCGGGCGATCTCGCCCTCCATCGCCCGCGTCTCGGCCATCTTCTGCTGGAACTGGCTGGCGGTGATGCCGTCGCCGCGGTCGAGTAGCTCATAGCCGATTGACCCGCCTGACGGCAGGCCCTCGCGCGCCAGGGTGGCCCGCAGCCGCGCCACCTGATCGGCCGGCACCAGAATCTGGGTGCCGCCGGCGCCGACCTGGTGCGGCACCTTCTGGCGTTCCAGCACCTCAACGATCTGGCCGGCTTCGCGCGCGTCCAATTCGCCATACAACAGCGCCATCCGGTCGGTGCCGCCGCGCAGCGCCAGCATGCCCAGCAGCGCCAACAGCCCGACCGCCACCACGCCCATGGCAATGAGCCGCGCCGGCCCGAGGGCCTTGAGGCCGTCGACCAACGCGTTCATCGGGGACCAAGGGGAACGAGGGGCCGCATGGGCGAGAACTCTCCTGCACCACCGGCATCCTGCCGGCGACGCAGACTGGTCCAGCGCGGCTTAGCGGCGCGTTAACGGCCCGGCACAAACTGCCGGGCGGGAGCAGGGCTTGCCCCCCGCTGGGGCCGGGCCTCGTCCATCGGCAAGCGGGCTCGGCGAAACCGGCAAGGCCAGGGCTTCGTTCTCTTGGTATTTTTTCAATAACATGAGGTCCAGGGGCTCGCCCCCATAGGCCCAGAGATAAGGAAGGCGAGGGCTCTGCCCTCGACCCGCAAAGGGTCAAAGACCCTTTGATCCCATTACCTTTAGTGGCCGCGCCAGCAGCAACCAGTCGAACCCACGTATCAATCCGCGGCTGCTGGCTCAGCCAAGAAATTCTTGGCGTTCCCAAGTTATCAACCTATTGAAAGTTGTCGTTTTTTCTAAAAGGGGAGGGTCCAGGGGCTTAGCCCCTGGCGGGTCTGGGCAGAGCCCAGCCTCCCTTATCTTCGCGCCTATGGGGCCGAGCTCCTTGGATTTATACTGTGAACTGCTCGGCGATGATGCGTTCCGACAGCCCCTGGTCGGGGTCGAACAGCACCTGTGCGGCTAGCGCGCGGTCTTCGCGCACGTGCACGCTCAGCACGTCGCGCACTTCGGTGAAGTCGGCCACCGCCGCCACCGGGCGCTTGTCGCTTTCCAGCACCTCGAACAGCACCTCGGCGGTGCTGGGCAACAGCGCGCCACGCCAGCGCCGCGGGCGAAAGGCGCTGATCGGCGTCAGCGGCAGCAGGTTGGCCGACAGCGGCACGATCGGCCCATGGGCCGACAGGTTATAGGCGGTTGAGCCGGCTGGGGTGGACACCAGCACACCGTCGCAGGCCAATTCGGGCAGCCGCACCCGGCCATCGACGGTGATGCGTATCTTCGCCGCCTGGCGCAGCTGGCGCAGCAGCGCCACCTCGTTCAGCGCCAGCGCCTCGATCGTCGCGCCACCGGCGGTGACGGCGCGCATGCGCAGCGGGTGCAACTCGGCCAGCTGGGCACGGGCGAGACGAGGGGGCAAGTCGTCCTCGTCGAAACGGTTCATCAGGAACCCGACCGAGCCACAGTTCATGCCGTAGACCGGCGTGAGACCGCCGAGGAAACGGTGCAGCGTTTCCAGCATGAACCCATCGCCGCCCAGGCTGACAGCCACGTCGGCCTGCTCCGCCGGGCAATCGCCGTAGCGGGCGACCAGCCGGGCGCGGCTATCCTGCGCCAGCTTCGTGTCAGCGGCGAGGAAGGCGATGTGGCCGACCCGCACCTGCCGCGGCACCGGCGGTTCGACGGGGATCGCGGAGCCGGATAGCGAGGTGAGCGTCAAGCAGCAGCCTCGGATGGAGAGGGTGGGATCACGCGGCGGTGCATTCCGATCTCCTGCTGGACAGCCACCCAGACACGGGCGCAGCCTAGTCGAGCCATCTCAGCGTGGCCAGTCGCTGCCGGGTGCGCTGGGATCGGGTTGGCGGCGGCCGAAGCGGCCGGTCAGCCGCGGTGGGCGCGGCGGCGGCGCCCCCTCGGGTGGATCATCGGGGGGGTAGTCGGTGTCCGGCGCCGAACCGCGAACCGGCGGTGGTGGCGGCACCTCGGGCTCGCTTGCCATCGGCTCGGGTGCCGGCGGGCGCGGGGTGAAGCGCGGCTCGGCGCGCGGGCGCGGGACGCGCGGCTGCTCGGCGCGCTGCAGCTCCGCCTGCGCCTTGTCGCGCATATACGCCAGCATGCGGTCGGCCAC
>JBBQOT010000455.1:0-3551 GCA_038331165.1 Acetobacterales bacterium | reverse complement strand
CTGCACCCTCAAATTCATGGGGTCTGGGGGCCGCTGCCCCCAGCGGGTCGAGGGCAGAGCCCTCGCCTTACCTATCCTTTGCTCAGTTCAGCGATAGCGCCCTTCCAGGCCTCGATCGTGTGCTTCACGTCGTCGTCGGTGTGGGCCACCGAGACGTAGTATTTGCTGTCGCCCTTCATGACACCGCGCGCGCGCAGGGCGGCGTTAAAGCGGCGCAGCATGGCGGCATCGCCCTTCAGCGTGCCGCGATAGTCGCGGATGGTGTCGGGCGTGAACACCACATCGAACAGCACCGGCTCGCCGATCACCTGTGCCGGCAGGCCGGCCGATTTCAGCAACTCTGACAGCGTGCCCATCAACTCCCGCCCGGTGGCAAAGACGCGCTCGTATGTGCCCGGGCGCTTCAACACCTCCAGCGTTGCCAGGCCGGCAACCGAAGCGACCGGGTTGGCCGAGAGCGTGCCGACCTGCATCAGGAAATCCTCGTCGCCGACCGCGGCGCGGTCGAAATGCGCCATCAGGTCGGCGCGCCCGGCGATGGCGGCGAGTGCGAAGCCGCCGCCCATGATCTTGCCCAGCGTGCAGAGGTCGGGGATGACGCCGTAGTATTCCTGGGCGCCGCCATAGGCGAAGCGGAAGCCGGTGACGACCTCGTCGAAGATCAGCGGGATGCCAAGTTCGGCGGTGATCTTGCGCAGGCCCTGGAGGAAGCCGGGGGCAGGGGGGATCAGGCGCTGGAACGGCTCGACGATAACGCCGGCCAGGTCGTCCTGGTGCTCGCGGATCAGGCTTTCGACGGTTTCCAGATCGTTGAACGGGGCGACCAGCATGGTGTCCTGGATGGCGCGCGGAATGCCGGCGGAATCGGGCACCGGGTAGGGGAAGTTTCCGGGGCGCTTGGGGGCCAGCGACATCAGCGAAAAATCGCTCATGCCGTGGTAGCCGCCCTCGAACTTCAGGATCTTGTCCTTCTTGCGGAAGGCGCGGGCGACGCGCATCGCATACAAGTCGGCTTCGGTGCCGGTGCAGACGAACCGCACCTGTTCGGCACAGGCCATCGCCGCCACGATCTCCTCGGCGAGGTGGATGCCGTGCCGGTTATTGGCGAAATAGGTGGTACCGAGGGGGATCTGCGCCTGCACCGCCGCCGTCACCTCGGGGTGCGCGTGGCCGATGAACATCGGGCCGGAGCCGAGCAGGAAATCGATATACTCCCGCCCTTCCTCGTCCCACACCCGCCCGGCGCGGCCGTCGCGGATCATCGTCTCGGCCGGCAGGTTGCCGAAACTGCCGCCGGGCAGCACGCGGCGCGCCGCGGTGATCAGGGCGTCCGTCGCCAAGGTGTCCATGTCGCGGGGTCTCCGTGTGGTTGGGCCAGGCGCGAAGGCTACACCCAATCGCCCGGCGGTCACTCCCCCCGCATTGACTTTCCGGTGGCGGGCGACGGCTAATCGCGCCTCAGCGTCCAGGGAGTGCCGCATGGACCAGCTTGCCGACCCGGTCGCCGCCGCATGGGCGTTGCGCCCGGCCGTCGCCGAAGCGGCCGACGCGATCGAGCGCACGCGCCGCATCCCACCCGCCCTGCTCGACCAGATGCACGAGGCACGGACCTTCCGCATGCTGCTGCCGCGCAGCCTCGGCGGTGACGAGGTGCCGCCCTGGGTCTATGCCGCCGCCGTGGCCGAATACGCACAGGCCGATGCCTCGGTGGGGTGGAACGTGTTTGTCGGCAACAGCGCGGCCCTGATCGCCCCGTTCATCAGCGAGGAGGCGGCGCGGGCGATTTTTGCTGATCCGCGCGCCGTCATTTCCTGGGGGCCACCCAATGCCAGCCAGGCGCGCGCGGTTCCCGGCGGCTATCGGGTGAGCGGGCGATGGGAGTTCTCCTCCGGCTGCCGGCAGGCGACCTGGATGGGGGCGCATTGCCAGGTGGTGGAGGCGGACGGGTCGTTGCGGCTGAATCACCTGGGCCGGCCGGCGCTGCGCACGCTGCTGTTTCCGGCTGAGCACGCGTTGTTGCACGACACCTGGAACACAATCGGGCTGCGCGGAACGGCGTCGGATTCCTATTCGGTGGACGATGTCTTCGTGCCGGAGGCGTTCAGCGGCACGCGCGAAGACCCCAGCCTGCGTCGTGATCCAGGCCGGCTCTATGCGTTTCCGATGCAAGGGATCTACGCCGTCGGTGTGGCCGGGGTGGCGCTGGGCACCGCGCGCGCCATGCTGGCGGCCTTCGTCGCCCTGGCGGCCGGCAAGACGCCGCGCGGCCTGGTCCGGCTGGCCGAGTCGCCCACCGTGCAAGCCGAACTCGCCCGCAACGAGGCCCGGCTGGGCGCCGCGGAGGCCTATCTCGAAACCACCCTGCGCGACATCTGGGGCCGGGTGAAAGGCAGCGAGGTCATCGCCATCGCGGACCGCGCCCGGGTGCGGCTGGCCGGTGCCCATGCCATCCAGACCGCCGCCGATGTCGCCGATTTCGCCTACAAGGCCGCTGGCACCGACGCGATCGTGCCTGGCTCGCCCTTCGAACGCCGCTTCCGCGACATCCATACCCTCTCGCAACAGATCCAGGCGCGTGCCGCGCATTTCGAGGCGGTTGGGCAAGTACTGCTCGGCCAGGACGTGGCCGTGTTCTACTGATCGATCCAGGTTTGATCTGGATCAATGCCTGGTCGCCGTCGCGGTGGTCCACTCCGCCATCATACGGAGGATATGGTGATGTCGCAGGGTGAGATGCTTTTTCTGACGGTCGTGCTGGCCACGTTCGGCGGTTTCGGCCTGTGGCTTGCTTATAACTCCTGGCGCTACGATCACCTCCGCGCCGGCAAGCCCGTGGTGCGCTATGCCGACCCGCACGTCGATGCGGCCCACGCGGGCGCCGATTGAGGGACCCAGGGCGAGGGCGTCACTCGACAGTGACGGACTTTGCCAGGTTGCGCGGCTGATCCACATCGGTGCCCTTCAGGACCGCGACGTGATAGGCCAGCAATTGCACCGGGATGGCGTACAGGATTGGCGCCACGAAGGGATCGACCTTCGGTAGCACGATCACGTCGACGGCAATGCCGCTCAGTTTCGCGGCCCCCGCGGCATCGCTCAGCACGATCACCTGCCCGCCGCGCGCCGCCGCCTCCTGCACGTTGGACGCCGTCTTCTCGAACAGCGGGCCCGACGGCGCGATGGCGATAATCGGCACGCTGCGGTCGATCAGCGCGATCGGCCCGTGCTTCATCTCGCCGGCGGCATAGCCCTCGGCGTGGATGTAGCAAATCTCCTTCAGCTTCAACGCCCCTTCCAGCGCGATGGCGTAGTTGGCCCCGCGGCCGAGATACAGCACGTCGCGCGCCTCGGCCACGCGGCGGGCCACCCGCTGGATCGCCGCGGTGTCGTCCAGCACTTCGGCTGCCGCCGCCGGCACCGCCAGCAACGCCTGGGTCAGTGCCGCCTCGCGTGCCGCGTCGATCGCGCCGCGGGCGCGCGCCATGGCGATGGCGAAACAGGCCAGCACGGTGAGTTGCGCGGTGAATGCCTTGGTGGAGGCGACGGCAATT
>JBBQOT010000454.1:0-3552 GCA_038331165.1 Acetobacterales bacterium | reverse complement strand
GAGGTCATGCACAACATGCCTTCGGTGGCACCGCCCGGCACCTCGGCCACGGCACTGTCATAGGCAGCGACCTGGTTCATCACCATCACATCCCAGCCGATCTTGCGGATCGAGGTCATGATCTGATTGGTGTCGCGCACGATGGTGCCCAACAGGATCGCATCGCACTTGGCGTCGCGCAGCTTGGCCACCGAGGCCGAGAAATCCGCATCGGTCGGCTTATGCGCGGCTTCGGCGACCAGCGGCAGCTTCATCGCCTCCAGCTGGGCGCGGGCGCCGTCCATGATGTCGCGGCCGAAATCGGTGTCCTGGTACATCGCGCAGATGGCCTTCTTGCCCTGCTTCTCCACCAGGTATTTCACCGCCGCGCGCATCTGATCGTAGTACGACGACACCAGGCCGAACTTCAGCTTGTGGTACGGCTCGTACATCGACCGCGCCGAGGTCAGCGGGAACATGTTCGGCACGCCTTTCGCCAGCTGGTCCGGCATCACCGCGTTGTTCATCGGCGTGCCGCCATTGGCGATCATCAGGAAGACGTTGTCGCGGTTTATCAGCTTGTTTGCCGCCTGGATCGAGCGCGGCACCTGGTACTGGTTATCCTCGATGATGTACTTGATCTTGCGGCCGTGGATACCGCCCTTGGCGTTCACCTCATCGAATACCATGCGGATGGCGTTGGTGTTGTTGACGCCCCAGGACACCGTCACGCCGGACAGGTCGGTATAGGTGCCGATGATGATTTCGGTATCGCTTACCCCGCGCACGGCCTGCGCCTGCGCAGCCATAGGTAGGCCCGCGAAGAGCGCAACCGCGCCCGCGGCAGCCAGGATCAATCGACGCATTCGTCCCTCCTCAAGCCTCGCCGAATTTTGCGGGAGCATCGCTCCCCACCGTGCACCTGTCGGCGTATCAGGCGGCGCGGTTCATGTCGTCGCAGCAGCGGCGCGGATCAGGTCGTCGCCGCAGCGGCGCGGATCAGGTCGTTGCCGCAGCGGCGCTGGACATATCATCGACCAAAGGTCGGAAGCGTTCCAGCACCACGTCGCGCCGCAGCTTCATCATCGGCGTCAGCTCCGGGTCCTCGGGCGCCAACGCGCGGTCGATCAGACGGAACTGGGCAATCCGCCGGCCGGCGGGGGCGCGGGCATTGGCCTGTTCCACCGTCTGGCCGATCAGCGCCGTCACCTCGGGCGCGCGCAGCAGGCTGGCGAAGCCGGTGAAGGCGACATTGCCGTCCTGTGCCCATTTTTCCAGCGTATCGTATTCCACCAGTACCAGAGCGGCGAGCCCGCCTGGCTGTTGCAGCACCAGCGCATCGGCGATGAACGGGCTCAAGGTCAACTCATTCTCAATCGCCGACGGGTTGATCTGCATGCCGTCCGCCAAAGTCAGCACGTCGCGCGTGCGCCCAGTCAGGCTCAGCATGCCGGCCTCGACACGGCCCAGGTCGCCGGTGCGTAGCCAGCCATCGGCAAAGGCCGCCGCGGTGCCTTGGGGATCGCGCCAGTAGCCGGTGCTGACATGGGGGCCGCGCACCAGCACCTCGCCCTCGGGCGACACCGTGACCTCACCGTGCGCCACGGCGGCACCGACGCTGCCATGAACCAGTCGCCCGGCCGGCGCCGCGGTGGCAAGCCCGCCGCACTCGGTCAGCCCATAGACCTCGCGCAGATCGATGCCGAGGCAGCGATACCACCGCAACAGGGCTGGTGACACGGG
This sequence comes from Acetobacterales bacterium, assembly GCA_038331165.1. GTDB lineage: Bacteria > Pseudomonadota > Alphaproteobacteria > Acetobacterales > Acetobacteraceae > CAMDGX01. The sequence goes on along the minus strand of JBBQOT010000454.1, from coordinate 1,830 downwards.
CGCACCACCGACCCAGGCCACCCGCAGCCGGTCCAACCCGACGGCCGCGCGCACCTGGCGCAGCACCAGCCGATCGGCCAGGCTGGCAAGCGCGCCGCTGCTGCCATCGCGCCCCGCCAGCGTTGCGTCCACGTCACGCGCGGCCAGGCCGAATGCGATGTCGTACAGCGCCTTCTGCACCCGCGTGGCCCCAGCCGAGGCAACCGCGATGCCGGCGTAGAATTTCTGCCACACCCGCGGAATAGCGATCATCACCGTGGGCCGCACCTCGGCCAGGTTCTCGGGCACCGTCTCGGCATTCTCGACGATGTTGCTGATCGTCCGGCAATACAGCGACTGATACAGGCCCAGGATGCGCTCGGTCACATGGCACATCGGCAGGAAGGCCAGCCGCTCGTCGTCCGGCCCCTGGCCGGTCATGCGCGCCGCGCCCTCAACCTGCGCCATGATATTGCGATGCGTCAGCATCACGCCGCGCGGTGCCCCGGTGGTACCCGAGGTATAGGCGAGCACCGCGAGGTCGTCCGCCCCGATTGCAGCGATGCTGCGCTCCCAGGCCGCCGGGTCTGATCGATCGGCCGCTTCCCCGCGCGCGACGAGGCTGTCGATGCCCTCGCACATCGGGTCGGCGAATTCGCGCAGTCCCTTCATGTCGAGGATAACGATGCGCCGCAGCGCAGGGCAGGCGGCCCGTTGTTGCAGCACCTTGTCCAGTTGCTCCTCGCCCTCGACGAACAGCACCGCGCACCCGGTATCGCCAAGCACCGCGGCCACCGCCACACCGCCATCGGTCGGATAGAGCCCGACGCTGACGCCACCCACGGCCAGGATCCCCAGGTCGGCGGCAATCCAGTCTGGCGAGGCTTCCGACAGGATGCCGGCGACCTCGCCCGGGCCGAATCCGTCGGCCCGCAGCGCGCTGCCGATCGCCCGCGCCCGCGCGCCCAGATCAGACCAGCTTATCGGCCGCCAGATGCCGCGTTCCTTGCGGCGCAGGATCGTCTCCGCACCATGCGCCGCGATGCGGGCCTGGAGCATGGCGGGAATGGTGGGATGGTTCATCGCGGGCACCGCGTTCCTGCCGTCATCGCCATAGTTTCTTTTTTTTCCAGCGCCGCTGGCCGCGCACGCCCTCGTCCTTGTGGCCGAGATAGAACTCCTTGATGTCGTCCTTCTCCATCAACCGCTGGCAGGTGTCTTCCATCACGACCCGCCCGACTTCCAGCACATAGCCGTAATCAGCGGTCTTCAGCGCAATATGGGCGTTCTGCTCAACCAGCAAAATCGCCACGCCGCGCTCGCGGTTGATGCGCCTGACGATCTCGAAGATCTGCATGGTCAGGATCGGCGACAGGCCCAGCGACGGCTCGTCGAGCAGCAGCAGCTTCGGCCGCCCCATCAGCGCGCGGCTGATCGCCAGCATCTGTTGCTCGCCGCCCGACAACTGCCCGGCACGCTGGTCGGCACGTTCCTTCAACCGCGGGAAATAGCCGAAGCACATCTCCAGGTCCTGGGCGATCTCGTCCTTGTCCTGGCGGGTGTATGAGCCCATGCGCAAATTCTCAGCCACCGTCAGGAACGGAAAGATTTCCCGCCCCTCTGGCGAGTGGCAGATGCCGCGCTTCATCACCCGGTCCGGTGTCAGCCCGACGATATCCTGCCCCTCGAACGCCACCTCGCCGCGGTCGGGGTCGAGCACGCCCGAGACGGTACGCAGAATGGTTGTCTTGCCCGCCCCGTTGGCACCCAGCACGGTGACGATCTTGCCCTCCGGCACTTCCAGCGACACGACGCGGATCGCTTGGATCGGGCCATAGAAGGTGTCGATAC
>JBBQOT010000453.1:0-3555 GCA_038331165.1 Acetobacterales bacterium | reverse complement strand
CTTTGCCCTGGACCCACCAAAGGCCGACGGCCTTTGGAAACCCATTTATTTTCATATATTTAAGGTCCAGGGGCTTGGCCCCTGGTGGGTCCAGGGCGACGCCCTGGCCTTGCTTGGCCACGGGTCATCCCAAACAGTGTTTGGTATAAAGGTAATTGGATCAAAGGGTCTCTGACCCTTTGCGGGTCCTGTGTCGCGGCTTCGCGCCGCGACGGCAGAGCCCTCGCCTTCCTTATCTTTGTGCTTTCCAGGCAAAGCCCTGGCCTTCCTTTTCTTCGTGTTTGTGGCGACATCGCTCCCCTGCCCAGCCGCGCACGCCAAGGCTTTCCAACCGGCGGCTTCGGCCCGATCATCGGCGTCGCCGACCAGGAGAGCGCCCATGCCCGCAAACGTCACTGTTTTCGTCGCCCGCGAGATTGTCACCCTCAACCATTCCCTGCCGCACTGCACCCATGTCGCGGTGCGCGAGGGGCGCATCCTGGGATATGGCGACGCCGAGATCGTGGCCGAATTCGGCGCCACGCTGGACAAAAGCTTCGCCGACAAGGTGATTGTTCCGGGCTTCGTCGAGGGCCACGGCCATGCGGCTGACGGCATCGTCTGGCGCAACCCTTATGTCGGCTTCTACCCGCGCATCGGGCCCGACGGGCAGAAGGCCGGCGGCTTCCGCTCAATCGCCGAGGTGGTGGCGCATCTGAAGGCCGAAGCGGCCAAGCTGCCCGACCCGACAGCGCCGCTCACCGCCTGGGGGTTCGATCCGATCTATTTCGAGGGCAGGCGCATGACCGCTGCCGACCTCGACGCTGTTTCCACCGAGCGGATGATCGTGATCGGCCATGTCTCCGGCCACATCATGAACGTGAACACCAAGGTGCTGGCGGCGTGCGGCTTCTCGCGCGACAGCAACATCGACGGCCTGCTGCGCGACGCCCAGGGCACCCTCACCGGCGAACTGCTCGGCCCCGCCGTCATGGGCCGCGCCGCGCGCGCCAGCGGCGATGCCGGGCTGGTGCGCGAGATGGATGCGGCGGCCTATCGCACCTATGGCCAGATCGCGCGCCGCGTCGGCGTCACCACCTCCACCGACTTGTCCAACGCCCTCAGCCCCGGCACGGTCGAGGCGCTGACCACCGCCACCGCCGAGGCCGACTACCCCATTCGCGTCGTCCCGGCCATGCAGCAGCGCGCCTACAGCGTGCCCGACGGCATCGCCCGCATCGCCGAGCTCAAGCGCCTCAACACCGGGAAGCTCCATTTCGGCCTGGTCAAGATCGTGGCCGACGGCTCGATCCAGGGTTTTTCCGGGCGCCTGCGCTGGCCCGGCTATCACAACGGCGCCCCCAACGGGCTGTGGTACGTGGCACCTGCCGAGTTGGAAGCCATCGTCGAGGCGTATCACGCGGCCGGCGTCCAGCTGCACATCCACACCAACGGCGACGAGGCCAGCGAAGTCGCCACCGAAATGGTCGGCCGCGCACTGGCAAAACACCCGCGCCAAGACCATCGCCACACGCTGCAACATTGCCAGATGGCCGATGCCGCGACCTTCCGCCGCATGGCCAGCCTTGGCATGTGCGTGAACCTGTTCGCCAACCACATCTTCTATTGGGGCGAGCAGCACCGCGCGATCACTATGGGCCCGTCGCGCGCGCTGCGGCTGGATGCCTGCGGCACGGCGCTGGCCGAGGGCGTTCCACTGGCGATCCATTCAGACACGCCGGTGACGCCGGTCGATCCGCTGTTCACCATGTGGTGCGCGGTGAACCGGCTGACGCCAACCGGGCGCGTGCTCGGCGCAGATGAGCGCATCAGCCCAGCCCAGGCCCTGCATGCGGTCACGCTTGGACCGGCCTACACGTTGAAGCTCGACCATCTCATCGGCAGCATCGACGTCGGCAAGTTTGCCGATTTCGCCGTGCTCGATGACAACCCGCTGCGGGTGGCGCCCGAAGCGATCAAGAATGTCGGCGTGCACGCCACCGTGCTGGGCGGGCAGGTGTTCCCTGCGCAATGACCGTCGCGATCCCGCTGACCGTGGTCGGCGGCTTTCTCGGCGCCGGCAAGACCACGCTGGTGAACCATCTGCTGCGCACCGCCGAACGCCGCTGGGGCGTGCTGGTGAACGATTTCGGCGCGGTGAACGTGGACGCGGCCCTGATCGCCGAAAGCGGCAGCGACAGTATCGCCTTGGCCAATGGCTGCGTGTGCTGCGCGATGGGCGATGACCTCGGCGCGGCGCTTGCACGGCTGGCGGCGCGCAGCCCGGCGCCCGAACACGTCATCGTCGAGGCCAGCGGCGTCGGCGACCCCTGGCGCATCGCGCAGTTGGCGTTGATCGAGCCCGGCTTCTCGCTGGAGCCGCTGGTGGTGCTGGCCGATGCCACGGCATTGCAACGCCAGCTCGATGACCGCTGGGTTGCAGATACCGTCCGGCTGCAACTGGCGCATGCCGAGTTGCTGCTGCTGGCCAAGGCCGACCTGACCAGTGAAGCCGAACTGGCGGCAGTGGAGGCAACGCTGGCGGCGCTGCGGCCGGGCACAAAGATGCGCCGCATCGTCGGCGGGGCAGTGGCGGCGGCGGACCTGTCCTTCCCCGTCGATCCGCTGACGCGCCCGCGCGCCAGCCGGTTGCAGGCCGATGCCCCGGGGCACAGGTTCCGCAGTTGGCACTGGCAGCCGGCGCACGCGATCGACCGCGACCGGATGCGCGCGGTGCTCGAAGCACTGCCCGCCTGCGTGCTGCGGGTGAAGGGCATTGCCCTGTTCGCGCCCGGCGACATGCTACTGCTGCAATACGCGGCGCATCGCTGGGCCTATGCGCCGGCCGAGGCGATGGCGCCGACGGGGCTGGTGCTGATCGGCACGCCCGACCTGCCGGCCCCGACGGCGTTGCAGGCGATGTTCGATGCGGCGCTGGCGTGCTGAGCGGGCTGGCGCTGTCGCCGGGGGAATGGCTGGCCGCTGGCGGCGCCATCCTGTTCGCCGCCGTGCTGCGCGGCTTCACCGGTTTCGGCTTTGCCATTGCCGCGGTGCCGCTGGCCAGCCTGGTGCTGCCGCCGTCGCGCACGGTGGCGGCCGTGCTGGTGATGCAGTTGGCGATCGGGCTGCGCGATTGCTTCATGGAATGGCGCCATGCCGACCAGCCAACCGTGGTGCGGCTCGTGCTCGGGAGTGCGATCGGGATGCCGTTGGGGGTGGCGGCGCTGGCGCTGGCATCGGCCACGATGATGCGCGCGGGTCTCGGGCTGATGGTGCTGGTGGCAGTGGCGCTGACATGGAAGCCGCGCCCGGCCCAGCTTCGGCCCCACTCATCGTTGACAATGGCGACGGGCTTTGCCGCGGGCATCTGCCACGGGCTGGCGGCAATGGGAGGGCCGCCGGCGGTGGCGTATTTCCTCGCTTTCGAAAAACGCGTGACGGTGATGCGGAGTTCGCTGATGGTGTTCTTCCCGCTAGCCTCGCTGCTGGGGTTGCCGATGGTGGCGCTGGCCGGGCTGCTGGATGCGCCGGCGTTCATGCTTGGGGTGTTGGTGGCAGTGGCGCTGACATGGAAGC
>JBBQOT010000452.1:0-3556 GCA_038331165.1 Acetobacterales bacterium | reverse complement strand
CCCGATCACCGGAATTGCGTCGGGCGTCACATCCATCAACCCACCCCAGGTCTCGGCGATCTTCATCCCCCGAAAGGCCGGAAAAATGGCCGCCACATCGGCCTCTGCCGTCCGGATGATCGTATCATCCGGCACCGGGTCCAGCACCCGTACCTGCTCAAACGGCGAGGTCTCGTCCAACTGCCAGCGCCGCTTGGTGTTCCACTCGGTGAGGAACCGCCCGCCCACGCGCAACCGTATTTCCCGCCAGGTCTTGCGATAGGTCGGCATGTACTGGCCAAACAGCCGGAAGCTGTCGGGGGTGATTTCGGAAATGGAGTTGTAGCGCTTGGCGATATTATAGCCGCCATCGCCGCGCCGGCGGATCGAGTACGGCATGCCGCCGACGCTGACCTCCGGCCCGCCCGCCACCTTCTCGGTGCGGAACACGCTGCCCAACACCTTCAACTGCGGCAGGTCGATGCCCGCGTTGCCGGCGAACAATCGGCTCCACGCCCCGCCGGCCAGCACCACGCTGTCGCAGGCGATCGGTCCTTTTTCGGTCACCACCCCGCTGATGCGCCCGCCCTTGGTTTCCACCCCACGCACCGCGCAGCCCTGCAGCACGATGCCGCCGGCCCGGCGCACCGCGGCGGCCATCGCCGGCGCGGCCTTCTGCGGCTCCGCCCGCCCGTCGCTCGGCGTGTACAGCGCCCCCTTCACCGGTGCCGCCAGCCCAGGGTACAACGCCTTCACCTCGTCCGCCCCGATCATGCGCGAATCGACCTGGTACGGCCGCGCCTTGTCCAACCACGCCTCATACCCAGCCACCGCCCGGTCGGTCTCGCACAGATAGGCGATGCCGCATTGGGTGAAGCCGGTCGGTGCCTCGATCATCCGGTCCATCTGCCGCCAGAGGCGCAGGCTTTCCATGCCCAGCGGAATCTCGCGCTCGTCGCGCCCCATCACCCGCGTCCAGCCCCAGTTGCGCCCCGATTGCTCCGCCCCCACCTGGCCCTTTTCGCACACCACCACCGGAATCCCCTTCTGCGCCAGGAACAGCGCGGTCGAGATGCCGGCAATGCCGCCGCCGATCACCACCACGCTGGTGCGATGCGGCACCTCGGTGTCGGTCTGGACCGTGTCCATGCGCGGCGCCATCGGGGTCTCCTTGTCGTCGATCCCCTGAGTGTCCCGCGCCGGCGCAGCTTCGTCTAGCTGGCTGCCGGCTTCGTCCAGGTGCGCACGCGATAGAACACGCCCTGGAACTCGCCGGTCGGCTGGAACCCCGCCCGCGCCAGCATGCGCGCCGAGGCGAGATTCGGCACGTCGCACGCCGCGGCGATGCGGGCCAGTCCGAGGGCATCAAAGCCATGGTCGAGCACGGCCGCCAACGCCTCGCCCGCCAGGCCCTGGCCCCACATCTCGGGCAATAACGCCACCGTCGGCTCCACTTCGCCGCGCAGCAGCGGCACCAGCGCCGCCAGTTCATCGGCCACCGGCTTCAATCCCGCCAGCCCGGCGAAGGCACCGCCGCGTTCGGCGATCCAGATGCCCATGCCCATGCCCGGCCCGGGCCGATCGGCAATGAACCCCGCCACCGTGTCGCGCGGCAGCACCCGGTCATCGCACAGATAACGCCGCACATCGGGCAGGACCAGCAAGTGCCACACCGCATCGATATCGGCGGCGGCAGCCGGGCGAAGCACCAGGCGGGGCGTGGTCAGAACGGGCAGCATCAAGGCCAAGCTAGCCCGGCGCCGCCCGTGCTGTCATCAACCGACGAAGCTGCCAGGGTAGATCGGATAGGTCGCATCGGTCAGCACCACGGTGTGATTCTGCACCTCGCGCACCCCGGGCACCGCACCGGACACCAACTCCAGCGCCCGGCTCTCCTCCTGCGAGGTCACCAGGCCCCACAGATGCACCACCCCGTTGGTCACCACCACCGAGTTGTCGGCCCGCCGGCTCCAAGCCTGGCTGGCCAACTCCTTGGTCAGCGCGAAGCGGATCTCGGTGTCCGAGGCCGGCGCCCCGTCGCTGGCCGGCATCGCGGCCAGGGCACGCAACAGGTTGGCGCGGCTGACGATGCCGACCAGCTTGCGCTCCTGCACCACCGGCACGCGCTTGATGTGGTGCTTCTCCATCAGGTCGGCGATGGCATCCAGCGTGGTGCCGGGCCCAACGCAGATCACGTCGCGCGTCATCACATCGGAGGCCACCTTGCCGTGGCTGCGCACATAGTCGCCAGCCAGCCTCGCGGTGCCGGTAAAGAAGCTGCGCCACGTCGAGCGGTGTTTCTCGGTGCCCAGTTCCGAGCGGCGCAACAGGTCGCCCTCGCTGACCAACCCAACCACGCCGCCGGCCTCGTCCACCACCGGCACCGCGCTGATACCCAGGCGCAGCAGGGTGGTGACGATTTCGCCCACCGGGGTTTGTTGCCCGACGGTGACCACTTTGGTCGTCATGACATCGCCTGCGTTCATGCTCCGCTCCTCCGGAAGGTTTCTGTGTCTTCGTGCGAGGTCACGACACATCACCTGTCGCAGGCGCGCATTGATCCAGGTCAGGCCAAGCGTTGGTGGTTCCGCTAGGATGGCGCAAAGCAAACAATCGAGGAGTCGCGAGATGTTCAAGAACGTGCTGGTGCCGGCCATGGGGGGGGCCGGTGATGCCGCGGTGTTCGCCACCGCCCGGCTGGCCGCCGAGGCCTTTGGCGCGCATCTGGAGTTCCTGCATGTGCGCATCGACACTGGCGAGGTGCTGATGAACATGACAGCCGGCGGCGTGGGCGGCGGCGACGCGGTGCAGGCGGTGATCGACCGCATGGAGGCCGAGGCCGACACCCAGGCCAAAGCCGCCCGCCGCGCGGTGGACGAGATGCTGGCGGCCGCCGGCATCCCCACGCGCGACGTGCCCGATGGCGCCGGGCCGTCGGCCGAGTACAGCCAGGAACAAGGCAGCCAGAGCGCCTTCGTGGCGCAGTATGGCCGCTTCGCCGACCTGGTGGTGATGGGCCGCGGCACCCAAGACGACGGCACGCCGGAAACGCTGGAAGCAGCACTGATGGACACCGGCCGGCCGCTGCTGATCGCCCCCGCCGTGGCGCCGGCCAGTCTGGGCCGCCGCGTCGTCATCGCCTGGAAGGACACGCCGGAAGCTGCCCGCGCCGTGTCCTGCGCGCTGCCGTTCATCGCGCGCGCCGAGGCGGTAACGATCGTCAACGTCGCCGACGATGCCGACAGCCAGGATCAGAGCGGCGCGCGGCTGTTGCGCGGGCTGCGCTGGCACAACAAGGCGGTGGCGCTGCGCCAGCTGGTGCGCGGCAGTACAACCGCCGTCGAGATGCTGCACCGCGAGGCCGCGGCCCAGTCAGCCGACCTGCTGGTGATGGGCGGCTACAGCCATTCCCGCCTGCGCGAGGTGATATTCGGCGGCTTTACCCGCCGCACCCTGGGCGATTCCGCGCTGCCGGTGCTGATGGCCCACTAGATCGTGGCCGCCGCATCCGCCCCCAACGCGGGGCGGATGCAGGGCGCAAAGTAAAAAGGGGGCGGCACCCGTGGGTGCCGCCCCC
>JBBQOT010000451.1:0-3556 GCA_038331165.1 Acetobacterales bacterium | reverse complement strand
ACGAGACCCCCGAGGGTACCAAGATTCGCGAGCACCTGGATATCGGCGAGAACCCGCCCTATGGCACCATCGTCTGGTACTGGCTGGCTGCTGACCATAGCGGACCGGTGAAGCTGACCTTCCGCGACGCCGCGGGTGCGGAGATCGTCGGCTATGCCAGCGACGACAGCGCCGTGCCGGCGGGCAAGCGCCCAACCACAACGCCGGGCCTGAACCGCTACGTGTGGGATATGCGCTATCCCGGCCCGGCGAAGATGGACAACAGCTTCGCGCTGCCGAAGCCCAAGGCGCTGGTCTCCGACCCCGACAACACCGCGGGCCCGCTGGCCATCCCCGGAAGCTATACGGTGGAGTTGTCGGCCGGTGGTGCCAGCCAGGCGCAGAGCTTCACCATTGTGAAGGACCCGCGCCTGTCCACCACCGTGGCGCAGCATCGGGCGCAGTTCGACCTGGTGATGGAGCTGACGCAGTCGCTCGATATGCTGAACAAGGCGGTCGGCCGGCTGCGACGCACGCGCAAGCAGTTGGCGGATTTCGGTGCCGGCGACGTTGCCCACAAGGCCCGCACCATCAGTGCCGCGCTGGCGGCCATCGAGGGCGTGCTGGTGGATGTGTACCGCCAGTCGCCGCGCGACGGGCTGCGCAACCCGGCGGGGCTGAACGACACGCTGGTGGATCTGATCAATACAGTTGCCATCTCGGACCGCGAGCCGACGCAACAGGCCGCGGCAGTGTCGCGCGAACTGCTGGTCAACGTGGCCGGCGAATTGGCGAAGATGGAGGCGATCCTGTCGGGTGATATCGCCGAACTCAACCGAATGGCGGGTGCTGCAGGGGTGGCACACATTGCGGGTGGGTGACCTGGGTTCCGAGCGGTCTGGTGATTTTCATTTCAGGATAAGAAAGGCCAGGGCTTTGCCCTGGACCCACCAAAGGCCGACGGCCTTTGGAAACCCATTTATTTTCATAGATTTAAGGTCCAGGGGCTTGGCCCCGGGTGGGTCCAGGGCAAAGCCCTGGCCTTGCTTTTCGCCGCACGCCTGTTGATATCGACCCCGTCTCCCCGTGCGGGCGATGCGGCACGGCTACTCCGCGGCCATCATCCCGGCGGCGAGGGTCAGCATTGGCAGCGGGGCTGCGTAGTCGCCGCCCCATTCTGGCGCGCCGACCGCCTCGCCGACCAGGTAGCCGTAGCGCAGCCCGGCGCAGGAGGCGAGCGACCAGAACTGCGCCACTGGGTTGGCCGGGCCGACCAGTTCCAGCACCGCCGCGCCCGCTGGGCAATAGGCCAGTTCTGCCAGCATTGGTCCCTGTGGAGCCACCACTGCCCGGGCACCGCGTAGGAGGGCGATGCGCTCGGCCAGCTTCGTGTGGTCGGCATCGACCAGGGTGAAGCCGTGCGCCGCCAGTGTGGCGGCCACCATGGGCTCGTTGACCAGGCGCCCCATCGTGATCAACGAACGCAGATACAATAACCGCGGTAATGCCACCTGCCCTGGCGGCGACAGTGGCACCAGCGCCGCCAGCGCCTGTGCCGCGCTGTGCGTGGCTGGCGAGACTGCCTCAGCGTCGAACCCTGTTACCACCACCAGCGCGCTGCAGGCGGCCGGAGCGTCGGCCAGCCAGACCACGGTTGCCACGCCGATGCCCAGCAGCGCCAGCATCTCGCCCAGCCAGGGTGCGTGCGCCAGCGCATCGGGCAGCAACAGCAGCAGCCCGGGCTCGCCGCGCCGCAGCCGGGCGAAGGCGATCAGGCGCGGCAGCAACCCGGTCATGCCGTGCGGATCCTCTGCCCAGCCCGGCCCGAACCCCAGGAAGCATGGTGGGTCGATCCGTCGCACCACGATGGGGCCGTCTTGCCGCACCGTTGCGGCGTGGCCGAGCACCACGGCCTCGGCCAGCCGCGTCATCAGGCACGCGGCGGCGTTGTATCGCCCGCTGCCCTCGCTCAGCAGTGCCGCGCCATGGCAGGCCACCTTGGGGTCGATGGTGGTGGCGAAGAACGGCGCCACGCGCACCACCTCGGCCGCCTGGTGAAGCACGACCGGATCCTGCGCGGGCACCATATTGGTTGTTGGGGCGGCGTCGCGCAGGTGCCAGTCGACCCAGCCGGAGAAATCGCGCTCGTGCGCGCCCTGCCGATAGGGCAGCGAGGGCGACCACCATTGCAGCCCGAAATGCGCCGCGACCGCGGGATGCACCGGCGCCTGCGCATCAGCGAAAATCCCTTCCAGCCCTGGCGTCACCGCCAGTAGCTGTGCGTCGAACGTGCCATCGGCCAGGGCCGCCACGGCGGGGTGGCCCAGCAATTGCGCCATCACATGGGCCAGCAGCGGGGCGGCAGGGTGCAGCGCGCTGTGGAACAACCGTTCCCGCCGGAAGCGCGCCAACACCATGGCGGCGATGCGGATGTCGCACCCGGCCTCGCGCCGGAACATCTCCCGCGCCTCGAAAGCATGCATCCGGTCGAGCTGCACAAGCCCATCCAGCGCGACGGCATCATAGGCGGCCCGCCGCGCCGCCGGCGCCCCCGGCGCGCGCAGCACCCGCAGCGCGATCCGGTCGCCGAACGCTGCGGCAACCGCGGGCACCCCGGGGCGCGCTGGATGCTCGGCCATCAACGGCCACAGGCTGGCGAATTCCAGGCGCGGCAGGGTTATCACGGCGGCGTCGGCCGGCAGTGCGGCGCGCTCGCCCGCGTCCATCGCGCCAGCCTCGTCCAGCACCACCACGGCGCGCGCCAGCACCTCGGCCGACGCATGCGCCCGCCCGCCCGGCATTTCCGGCGACAGATGTAGCTCGACCTTTTCGGCCAGGCCCGGTACCGCGCCCAACTGTTCGACCAGGGCGCTTACCACGTGCCCGCCTATTCCGATCAGCACGGGGCGGGTCATGCCATGTCTCGCTGATCATGGGCGAAGATATTGGACCAGCCGGCAGAATGAACGATCGGTGGGCGAAGCCCCGAAACGAACGGCCCTTCGGCAAGCAAGGCCAGGGCTTTGCCCTGGACCCACCAGGGGCCGAGCCCCTGGACCTCATCACGAAACAAATGGGTTTCCAAAGGCCGTCGGCCTTTGGCGGGTCCAGGGCAGAGCCCTGGCCTTGCATTCTTCCATGTGTCTTTGCTGCGCACGCCGCCAGCCCGGCGCGCGCAGCAATTTCTACCGATCGCTGAATAATCGCGATCAGTAGGGCTTGGTGTCATGGCCGATTCCTGTCGGTCAGCGTGTGGGGCGAGGCGGGTTTTGACTATAGTCGTAAAAGCCGCGGCCGGATTTGCGCCCCAGCCAGCCCGCCTCGACATACTTCACCAGCAGCGGGCAGGGCCGGTATTTGCTGTCCGACAACCCCTCGTACAGCACCTGCATGATCGACAGGCAGGTGTCCAGGCCGATGAAGTCGGCCAGTTCGAGCGGTCCCATCGGATGGTTGGCGCCCAGGCGCAGCGCCGTGTCGATGCTGGCCACGCCACCGACGAACCAACCTTCCAGGCGATCCAGGCGCTGGCGCGCACGCTGAACAAAACGACCGCGGTGTCGGAGGATTTCCCCGC
>JBBQOT010000450.1:0-3561 GCA_038331165.1 Acetobacterales bacterium | reverse complement strand
GTCACTCATGTTTCGTCGCTCATTGCCGGGCTTCCTTCGCCGTCATCCCGGCCTATGCTGCCCGCCGCACGACACGCCCGCAATGCACCAGGATACCCCGCATGTCCGACCCCGCCCTGATGACCGCCGAAGACCTGCTGGCCGCCTATGCCCGCACCTCCCTCTCGCCGGTCGAGGTGCTCCAGGCCACCACCGAGCGCGTGGCCCGGCTGAACCCGGCGATCAATGCCTTCGCGGTGATGAACCCGCACGCGCTGGAACAGGCCGGGCAGAGCGAGGCCCGCTGGCGCGCCGGCCGCCCGATCGGCCCGCTCGACGGCGTGCCCGCCACCATCAAAGACCTGATCGACGTCGCCGGCCTGCCCACCCGCCGCGGCTCGCGCCTCAGCGACGTAGCACCCGCCGCCGAAGACGCGCCGATGACCATGGCGCTGAAAACTGCCGGTGCCGTGATCATCGGCAAGACCACCACCACCGAATTCGGCTGGAAATCCCCCGGCGACTGCCCGCTGCACGGCATCACCCGCAACCCGTGGAATTATCACCACACCCCGGGCGGCAGTTCCTCCGGTGCCGGGGCGGCGGCGGCCGCAGGCTTCGGCCCGCTGCATGTCGGCACCGATGCCGGCGGCTCCATCCGCATCCCGGCGGCTTGGTGCGGCATCGTCGGCCTCAAGCCGAGCTTCGGGCGCGTCCCGCAATGGCCGCTCGGCGCCTTCGCCGCGGTCGCCGTCGCCGGGCCGATGACGCGCACGGTGCGCGACTGCGCGCTGATGCTCAACGTGCTCGCCCGCCACGATTTGCGCGACCCGTACTGCCTGCCGGACGACGCCAGGGACTGGCGCGACACCATCGAGCACGGCATCACCGGGCTCAAGATCGCCGTGCTGCGCCGCCCCGGCTTCGACGCCCCGGTCGACTGGGAGGGCATCGCCGCCGTCGAACAGGCCGCCCAACTGATGATGGACCTCGGCGCAGAGGTGGAGGAGGCCGATGCCGACCTGCCCGACACCCGCGCCATCTTCTCCCGCGTCTGGGGCGTGGCGCTGACCCGCCTGGTGCACAGCTTCCCCGAAACCCGCCGCCATATGCTCGACCCCGGCCTGCTGGAAGTCGCCGCCGCCAATACCGGCCTATCGGCCGAAGACTTCATGGAGTTCGAGGCCGCCCGCATCCAGGCCGCCCACGCCATGGCCCGCTTCACCCGCAAATACGACCTCATACTGTCCCCGGTCGTCGCCAACCCGCCCCCCATGGCCGATGCGCCCACCGTGAACCCGGTCCAAGCCCTGTGGACCCACTGGGCACCCTGGACCGCGGCGGCCAACCTCACCCGCCAACCGGCCATCTCGGTGCCAATGGGCTTCGCCGCCAACGGCCTGCCGCGGGCGGTGCAACTCGCCGCCGGGCTGTATCGTGATGACCTGGTGCTGCGTGGAGCACGGGCGATCGAAATGGCGCAGCCGTTTCCGATGCCGGATTTAGGGTAGGGGAAGAATCTTCTTTTTGTGAACAAAAAGAAGCAAAAAAACTTTATCCATTAGGGTAATACTCTCCCGCGGCGGGGCCGTTTGCGTGGCTCATTTGATCCCGCCTAACAGGTGAAGTTTTTTTGCTTCTTTTTGTCCACAAAAAGAAGACTTCCTTCACTCCCGCGCTCACGCCATCCGAACCCGAACCGCCGCCGGCGCGCGGAACGTCAGCGCGATCGCCAGCGCCCCCAGCCCGATCGCCGCCGAGGCGCCATACAACCAGGCATAGTCGCCGCCCCAGCCATGCAACCACCCGCCCGCCACCGGCCCCACCGCCATGCCGAACGTGCCCGCCATGCTCACCGCGCCGAACGCCGTGCCCATCACCGCGGGACCGAACCAGTTGCGCACCAGCACCGCATACAGCGGCATCACCGCGCCATAGGACAGGCCGAACAACGCCCCCAGCGCCAGGAACTGCCCGGGCTCGCGCACCGTCACATACAGCGCGATCGCCACGGCTTGGCTGAGCAACGCCAGCATCACCGTCGGCTTCACCCCCAGCCGGTCCGCCACCATGCCGCCACCGATCCGCCCCACCAGCCCGGCCATGCCCGTCGCCCCCAACAGCGTCGCCGCCGACAGCGGCGCGATGCCGCAATCCACCGCATAGCTCACCATGTGGAACAGCGGCCCGGAATGCGCCGCACAACAGGCGAAATACGTGCCGGCCACCGCCAGCAGCTGCGGCGAGCGCAACGCCTCGCCGGCACTCATCCCGCCCGCCGCCGCCTCACCCGCCGCCACCGGCGCCGGCCGCAGCAACAGGGCCGCCGGCACGATCACCGCCCAGGCCAACCCGCCCATCCCCATGAACGCCACCCGCCAGCCAAATTCGGCAATCAACCAGGTCGCCAGCGGCGCCATCAACAGCGACCCCATCCCCGTCCCCGCCGTCACCAGCGCCACCGCCAGCCCGCGATGCTTGTCGAACCAGCGCGCCGCACTTGTCGTCAGCGGCGCCATATACGCCCCGGCCCCCGCCCCCCCGATCAGCCCGAACGCCAGTTGCAGCTCCAGCACCGTGCCCGCCCGGCTCGCCAGAATCATCCCCAGCCCATGCACCGCGCCCCCCACCAGCACCACCAGCCGCGTGCCATAGCGGTCGGTCAGCATGCCCCAGCCAAACCCCGCCACCCCCATCGCCAGGAACGACACCATCGCCGCCCCGGCCACCGCGGTGCGCGACCAGCCCTGTGCTGCCTCCAGCGGCGGCAGGAACACCCCCAGCGCCATCACGCTGCCCATGCCCACACAGGTGATGGCAATCCCGGCCGCCACGATCACCCAGCCATAATGTCGTTCCATCAGCGCTTCTCCCCCAACAGCATTGCAACATAGCGCCGCAGATGATCCACCTGCCCGCGCGCCACCGCCACATCGCCCGCCGCCTTGGCCACCACGAAGGCGCCCTGCAGCACGGTCTGGGTGAACAGCGCCAGGCTGGCCACGTCCCAATCGGCATCCGGCGCACAGGCCGCCTTGGCCGCCGCGATATCGGCCTCCAGCGTCGCGGCATGTCCGGCGATCCCGGCCCCGCAGGCCGCGCGCAGCGCCGGGCTGGTCGCCCAAATCTCCTGCACCAGGGTGCCGAGGAAACAACTGCACGCCGCCAGGTCGTCGCCCAGCAGCGCCGCGCGGAAATCGATATAGCCCAGCACCCGCGCGGCAGGATCTTCCACCGCGTGAAACGGTGCGGCGGCGAACATCGCCGCGGTGGTCTCACCCCAATAGGCGGCGGCGGCAACGCCCAACGCTTCCTTGGTTTTGAAATGGTGGAAAAAACTGCCCTTGGTCACCCCGGCATCGGCGCACAGTTCGTCCACCGAGGTCGCCGTCCAGCCGTGTACGCGCACCAGGCGCAGCGCTGCTTGCAACAGGCGGGTTCGGGCATCGTGAGCGCGCAGATCATCCATGACCGGGATATACCAACTGGTTGGTATGCCTCCACCCCCGACCCGTCGCCCGGCGCCACAGTTCCGCCGTGGAAAAAACACGATCACGCCTATGTGAATCCGCAATCCAGACC
>JBBQOT010000449.1:0-3562 GCA_038331165.1 Acetobacterales bacterium | reverse complement strand
AGTGCCGGGCGGCACTGCGTCACACCGCATCAGTGGATGAGGGTCCAGGGGGCTCGGCCCGCCGCGGCGCGAAGCCGCGCCACGGGACCCGCAAAGGGTCAGAGACCATTTGATCCCGTTACCTCTAGTGCCTGGACCAGCTATCACCAGTCGAGCCCGCGTCTCAATCTAAGGTTTCTTACGCTCCTAAAATATCAACCAATTGGAGTTTTTACCTTTTTCTACAAAATAAGGTCCAGGGGCTTGGCCCCTGGCGGGTCTGGGCAGAGCCCAGACTCGCTTATCTTATTGCCTATGGGGCAGAGCCCTGGTCGCGCCTATTCGTCGGCGAACGGATTTGTCGACCCACGGAACTGGAGCCGTACAGGTGTACCGGGCAGTTCGAAGGTCTCGCGCAGGCTGTTGACCAGGGAGCGTTGGTAGTCATCGGGGGTTTGTTCGGCGCGGGTGCCGAAGATGATGAAGGTTGGGGGGCGGGCTTTGGCTTGGGTGATGTAGCGCAGCTTGAGGCGGCGGCCATCGACCAGGGGGGGTTGGTGGCGTTCCAGGGCGGTTTCGAACCAGCGGTTGAGTGCGCCGGTGGCGACGCGGCGGTTCCAGATTTCGTGCGCCTGGCGGACGGTTGGCAGCAGGCGGTCGATGCCTTGGCCGGTCAGGCCCGACAGGGTGACGACGGGGATGCCCTTCATCTGGGCGAGGCTGGCTTCCAGCCGGTCGGAGACGGCGCGGCGGGCGAAGTTGCGGTCGGCCACGGCGTCCCATTTGGTCATGGCGATGATGCAGGCGCGGCCTTCGCGTTCGATCAGGCGGGCGATTTGCAGGTCCTGGTCGTGCAGGCCGCGGCCTTGTTCGGCTTCGGTGGCGTCAACGGCCAGCACCACGACTTCGGCCATCTTGAGGGCTTCGATGCTTGAAGAGGTGGACATTTTCTCCAGCCCCTCGTCGACGCGGGCGCGCTTGCGCAGGCCGGCGGTGTCGACCAGCTCGATGGCGCCCTGGTCGTCGTGGAAGCGCACGGCGACGGAGTCGCGGGTGAGACCGGGTTCGGGGCCGGTGATCATGCGTTCTTCGCCGATCAGGCGGTTGAGCAGGGTGGATTTGCCGGCGTTGGGGCGGCCGACGATGGCCAGCTTGAGGGTATCGGCGCGGGCTTCCTTCGACGGGCCTTCGGGCAGGTGGTCGGCGATGTGGCCCATCAGGTCGGCCAGGCCCTCGCCGTGTTCGGCGGAGACGGCGATCGGCTCGCCCAGGCCGAGCGAATAGGCTTCCAGTGCCGCGGTGGCGCCGGCGCGGCCCTCGGACTTGTTGACCACCAGCAGGATCGGCCGACCCTGGCGGCGCAGCCAGTCGGCGAAGTGGGCGTCGGCCGGGGTGACGCCGGCGCGGCCGTCGATCACGAACAGCACCAGGTCGGCCTGGGTGACGGCGGCTTCGGAGCTGGCGCGCATGCGGCCGTAGAGGGTTTCGGGGGCAGATTCTTCCAGCCCGGCGGTGTCGACGAGGCGGACTTCGCGGCCGCGCAGCATGGCGGTGGCGTCTTTGCGGTCGCGGGTGACGCCCGGCGTGTCGGCCACCAGGGCATGGCGGCGGCCGGCAAGTTTGTTGAACAGGGTGGACTTGCCCACGTTCGGTCGTCCAGCGATGACCACCACGGGCAGCATTTTCGACGTTCCTATCTGAGGGCGAGCAGGGTGGCGTTGTCGGTGACCATGTACATGGTGCCGCCGGCGACGATGGGGGCGAGGCTGAGGGCGCCGGGCAGGGAGAGCGTACCGGCGATGGCGCCGTTGGCGGGGTCGAGCAGCACCGCGTTGCCGGTGGAGTTGCCAACGAATAGTCGCCCGCCGGCCAGGATCGGGCCGCACCAGGTGATGGGGTCGCGCTGCTTGGCCGGGTTCTCGAAGCGGTCGAGCTGGGTGACCCAGGCGACCGCGCCATCGGCGCGGCTGACAGCGGCCACCCTGGCGTCGATGCCGACCACGAACAGCCAGTCGCCGGCGATCCATGGTGCTTCGCCGGAGGCCAGCTCCAGCTCCCACAGGCGGCGGCCGGAACGCAGGTCGTTGGCCAGCAGCTGGCCGCCGAGGCTGGCGGCGTAGACGCGGCCGTCGCGCACCATCGGTATGCCGCGGATGGCCGAGAGGTCGGAGATCGAGGTGCGGCCGCGCGAGGCGGCCAGGCTGTCGGACCACACCACGGTGCCGCTGGCGGCGCGCAGGGCGACGAGTTCGCCGGAGCCAAAGCCGGCGATGACGATGCCGTCGACGAAGGCCGGCGCCGGCAGGCCGAGCACCAGCGTTTCGGTGGCGGGTGACTGGTAGGACCACAGCTTCTTGCCGTCGGCGGCCGACAGGCCGAGAATTTGGTTGTCGAGCGTGCCGACATAGATCCGCTCGGCGGCGATGGTCGGTGCCGAGCGGGCCGGGGCGCCGAGTGGGGCGCGCCAGCGAATCGCGCCGGTGGCGGGGTCGAGTGCCAGGATCTCGGCCCGGCCGGTGGCGGCGAACACGGTGTCGCCGGAAACCGCCACGCCGCCGCCGACGTTGGTGCTGCGGTCGTCCGCGGGTTCGGTGCTGGTGCGCCACAGGCCGCGCCCGCCGGCGGCATCGAAGGCGGCGACCACGCCATCGGCGTCCATGGTGAAGACGCGGCCGCCGGCGACCACCGGTTGGGCGGTGATGCGGCGGCGGTAGCCGGAGCTTTCGCCGATGCTGGCACTCCAGCCGCGGTTGGCGCCAGTAGAGAGGGCGAAATGCCCGCCTTCGTGCGCCGGGGTGCCGCCGGATTGCGGCCAGTCCGCCACATCGACCGGCGGCGGCACCGCGACGCTGCGCGACGCGGTGGCATCGCCGAGGCCGCGGCCGGCAGCGAGCACGGCCTGGCGCTCGCCGGGCAGCGGTTTCTTGTCAGCGCCGAAGATCGAATCATAGATCGAGCAGCCCGGCAGGGCGGCCATTGCGCCTAGCAGGCCGGCGCGGCGGGACATGGCGAAATGCTGCGGGCCGGAGTGGGGCGGGCGGCGCGTGGTCATGGTGCGGTTCCAGGGAGTTGGGCGAGCAGCCCGTTGGCGCGGCCGCGCACCCCGTCGGGCGCGGTGACGTCCTGGCTGAGGCGCTTGAGGATGTCGCGCGCGGCGTCGGGCTTGCCCTGGCGGATGGCGAGCAACGCCTGGGCCTCGGCGGCGAGCCCGCGCAACGCGTGGTCGGGGCCGGCGAGCGGGGCCAGCCGTGCCTGGAGCGCCGCCGGGTCGCCGTTGTCGATCTGGCGGGTGGCCCAGTGAAGGGTGGCGATGTCGCGCAGCAGAGGGTCGGCGCCGGGGTCGGTGGCGACCTGGTTGTACAGCGCCAGCGCGCCGGGCAGGTCGCCGCCATCGGCTTTGAGTGCTGCCTCGCGCAGCCGGGCCAGAGTGCGATAGCCGCTGTCGCCCTCGGCGATCACCTGGTCGAGCATCGGGCGGGCGGCGTCGCGCTCGGCGCCGGCCGGGCGGTCGGCGGCGCGCAGGGCGGCGATGTAGGTGGTGGCGACGCGGGCGTTCTCGCGCGCCTTGTACCAGGTCCAGCCC
>JBBQOT010000448.1:0-3563 GCA_038331165.1 Acetobacterales bacterium | reverse complement strand
GGTGGTGCGCCTGCCGCTGCCGCCCGGGGCCGCGCCGACGCTGTGGCACGCGGTGCTGCACCCGCAGGGCTGACCGATGCGCCGCCGCGTGCTGCCGTCGCTGGTGCTGCTGGGCGGCCTTGCCGCGATGGCGGCACTGTATGGCTGGAGCGAGGGGGCGTATTTCGCGCTGCGGCGGGCGCTGGGGTTGCAACCGTTTGCGCCGTTTCTGGACCTGCATGGCGTGATGGCGGCGGTGGCGTGCTGGCACCAGGGGGTTGACGTCTATGCGGCCAATCCGTGCGACGCGCTGGGCCGGGTGCATGTGTATTCGCCGGTGTGGCTGCGTCTGCCGGCCTGGTTCGGGCAACCCGGACTGACCCTGATGCTGGGCGTGGGGCTGGCACTGGCGGCGATTGCTGCCATGCCGGTTCTGCCCGTGCCGGACGGACGGATCGGGCGGGGGATGCTGCTGGCGGCAGTGATTTCGCCCGATACAGTGTTTGCGCTGGAGCGGGCCAACGTCGATGTCTTGATTTTCATCGTGGTGGCCGCTGCGGTACCGTTGCTGGCCGGCGGGATGGTGGCGCGGACGGTGGCATACGGGCTGTTCCTGGCGATGGGGCTGCTGAAATTCTACCCGCTGGTGCTGCTGGGGCTGCTGGTGCGCGAACGCCCGCGCGCGGCGCTGCTGCTGGGGCTGGCGGCGGCGGCACTGGCGGCGCTGGCGTTGCTGCCGCTGGCTGGGGAAATCGCGCGCGCGCTGGCCAATATCCTGCTGCTGCCGGCATTCAGCGGCACATTCGGGGCGCATCAGTTGCCGCAGGGGGTGGCGCTGTTGCTGCCGGGACGCACGCTGGTGCCGGTGCTGCTGGGCGTGGCACTGGGCGCGATGGCGCTGGCCGGGGCGGTGCGGCTGGCGGCGGACGCGGCGCTGGGTGAAGCGCTGGGCGGCCTGCCGCGCCGCCATGCCGATTTGCTGCTGGTGGGCGCGGTGTTGATGGTGGGCTGCTTCGTGGCTGGGGAGAGCGTGGAGTATCGGGCGATCTTCCTGTTGCTGGTGCTGCCGGCGCTGCTGCATCTGGCGCGCGGGAAGGTGCTGGCGCGGGGGTTCATGGCCACCGCCGCGGGGATTGTCTGGTTGATGTGGGACCCGCTGGTGCGCCGGGTGGTGGCGCGGCTGGCGCCGGCGGCGGGGGATTTTCCGGCCCTGCCGGGGCTGGCGTTGTGGACCCTGCGCGAGGTGCTGTGGTGGGGCGTGATGACGGTGCTGGCCGGGCTGGTGGCCGGGGTGCTGCGGCAGCGCCGGCCGCTATAGCGCATCGGTATTTTCCGCCAGCCACGCGGCATAGTGGGCATAGGCGGCGGCGGGGCCGTACTGGGGTTGCCAGCCGGTGGCCTGGATGCGGGCGATGTCCATGCGGCCGCGCGGGCGGAGTTCGGTGAAGCGGATATTGGCCGGGGTGGCATCGTCGGCGCGGCGCCAGGTGAAGCCGGGATAGTGTTCTGCGAGTGTATCGGCCCAGCTTGTGATCACCTCGCCCCACATCTGGCCCGAGCAGATGTTGAAGCTGCGGTGCGGGGGGTTCTCCATGTCGAGCAGGTGCAACAGGCCGCGCGCCACATCGGGGCCGTAGACCCAGGCCGAGGCGGGGATGGTCGCCGGCAGCACAGCCGCCTGCCGCGCCACGGCGAGGCGGGCGAGGTAGTGGTGCGGGCCGATCATGTCGCGCAGGCCGGTGTCGCGCTCCCACGGGCCGAACACCGAGCCGATGCGCGCGGCGATGACGTCCAGCCCCCATAGCTCGCCCAGGCGCAGGCCGCAGCGCTCCACTGCATACTTGGTCATGCCGTAGACGCCGTTGGGCACGCAGGGGGTGGTGGCCTCGTCCAGCAGGGCGTGGGTGAAGAAGCTGTCGCCATAGGCCGAGGCGGAGCTGGGGGCGATGACGCGGCGCACCCCGGCATCGCGGGCGGCGCGCAGTTGCGCCATGAAGCCGAGCAGGTTGACCTGGACCACCAGCTCCGGCGCCGCGGCCTCGCGCGCCGGGCCCGAGGTGATGGCGGCAAAGGGGAACAGGCGGTCGACGGCGTGATGGCGCAGCAGGGCGGTGAAGGCGGCGGGGTCGGCGGTGATGTCACGGATGTCGGCGCGTACTGCCTCCAGCCGGCCGGGCAGCGTGGCGAAGGTGCTGCGTGCCGGGGCGGGGATGTCATCCAGTGCCGCGACGACCACGTGTTCGCCGCGGGCGAGCAGCGCCTGGACCAGGTTGAGGCCGACGAAGCCCGTGCCGCCCGTCACCATCACTGCCATGTCGCACTCTCCATCGATCGCCTCATCCCAGGCGGGCGGGATGGTTTCGTCAAGCGGCGCGGCTTGACAGGGTGCCGGGCCGGCCCGGCATCATCGGCGGAAATCGGAGGGACGAGGGACATGACCGACCTGGCTGTGATCAAGGAAAAGCTGTTCTGCGCGCTGTTGTCGGACGTGATGGACGCGCTTGGCACCTGGAACCAGGCGATGCCGCCGCGCATCCGGCCGCTGGACGACAGCCTGGTGATGGTGGGGCGCGCGCGCACGGCGCTGTTCGCCGACCAGTATTCGGTGAAGAAGGGGGAGAACCCGTACGAGCTGGAGATCCAGTTGATCGACAGCCTGATACCGGGGGAAATTCCGGTGTTCTCGTGCGGGGCGACCGGGCGGATCGCACCATGGGGGGAGTTGCTGAGCACGGCGGCCAAGGCGCGCGGGGCGGCGGGCGCACTGATGGACGGGCTGACGCGCGATGTTCGTGCAACGCGGGCGATGGGGTTTGCGGTCTTCGCCGGCGGCATCGGACCGCTGGACAGCAAGGGGCGGGGCAAGATCATCGCGCTGGACGTGCCGGTGGAGGTGGCCGGCGTGAAGGTTTCCAGCGGGGATCTGGTGTTCGGCGATGCCGATGGGGTGGTGGTGGTGCCGAAGGGGATCGAGCGCAAGGTCATCCGCGCGGCGTTCGAGAAGCTGAAGGGCGAGCATTCGACGCTGGCGGATTTGCAGGCGGGGATGAAGCTGGGCGACGTGTTCGCCAAGTATGGTGTGCTCTGATGATCGTCGATTGCCATGTGAACATCTTTGAGGAGCGGCATGTCACGCCGCTGATGCGTGAGCAGACGCAGTTCGCCCGGCCGGGGGCGATCGGGTACAAGGCGGATGCGGATACGCTGTATGGCGCGATGAAGGACGTTGATCGTGCCATCATCTTTTCGCTGCGCTATGGCGACAGCACCGGGGTGGATGGCGACGACGAGGTGACGGCGGCGGCGGTGGCGAAGTATCCGGACAAGTTCGTGGGGTTCGCCGCACTGGATCCGCGGCGGGCCGATGCGATGGAATTGCTGGAACATGCGGTGCTGGATTTGAAACTGAAGGGGGTGAAGTTCGGGCCGATCTACAACGGGGTTTCGTTGCAGGACCCGCGCATGGACCCGTTCTACCGATTTCTGGTGAAGCACAATCTGCCGCTGACCATGCACATGGGCACGACCTATGCACGCAACGCCCCGGCGGAGTATGGGCGGCCGATCCATGTGGAGGAGGTGGC
>JBBQOT010000447.1:0-3572 GCA_038331165.1 Acetobacterales bacterium | reverse complement strand
GCCAAGCCCCTGGACCTTATATTATAAAAAAAGGCGCAGCAGAGGCCCGCCAAAGTCCCACGGCCTTTCGGAGCCATTTTATGCCAGTAATATGAGGTCCAGGGGCTCGGCCCCTGGCGGGTCTGGGCAGAGCCCAGCCTTCCGTATCTTTGCGCCAATGCGGATTGGCAAAATTCCGCCCCACGTAAAAAACCCCTTGCAGCGGCGCAAAAAGACATTTAAAATAACTACCAATGTTAATTCAGCACCCCTCCACGGACGCACTCTTCGCGAGCCTGCGCGCCGCCACCAAGGCGGAGCCAGGTCGCGCATGGCTGCCCCCGGCGCTGCACGCCCTCATCATCGCCTGCCTCGCCCGCCTCTTCGACCGTCTCGAAGATTTGCTCGGGCTCTGGCGGGCCGGTCTCCTCCCCCCAACGCCCGCGCCCCACACGCCGTCGCCCACAGCTCTGGTCGCGCCGCACGCGCCCGCCCGCATGTCACGCCACGCGAACTCCGGATACCGGAATTCCGTCGATCGCCCAGCCGCGGTCGTCGCCCCGCAACCGGCCAGTGCCCCCGCAGCGACTCCCCGTGTCACCGCCGGCCATGCCCAACTCGGGACAGTTCCGTTCGGGCGAACCATGCCCGGGCTCTCGCGCGCGCCGCGGGCGCCCCCACCCGCACGCCCTTTGCGATTTTTCACCCTCCTGGCCGCAGAGCAGGCTCACGCCTATAATGTTCCGATATCGTAATAAAATATCAAAACCCCCACCAGCCCGCCTGCGTGACACCGGCGCCCCGCTACGCTACGTCATCCGACCCTCTTCACCCCTGACCTCGGCCGCCCCATGACCTCGTCGAACGACATCCGTGCCACCTTCCTCGGCTACTTCGCCCGCCACGGCCACACCGTGGTGGAATCCAGTCCCCTGGTGCCACGCAACGACCCCACTCTGATGTTCGCCAACTCCGGCATGGTCCAGTTCAAGAACGTCTTCACCGGCCAGGAAAAGCGCCCGTACTCCCGCGCCACCTCGGCACAGAAATGCGTCCGCGCCGGCGGCAAACACAACGACCTCGACAATGTCGGCTACACCGCCCGCCACCACACCTTCTTCGAGATGCTCGGCAACTTCTCCTTCGGCGACTACTTCAAGGAACAGGCGATCTACTACGCCTGGAACCTGCTCACCAAAGACTTCGCCCTGCCCGCCGAAAAGCTCCTGGTCACCGTCTATTCCGAAGACGAGGACGCCGCCGAACTCTGGAAGAAAATCGCCGGCCTGCCCGAAAGCCGCATCATCCGCATCCCCACCAGCGACAATTTCTGGCGCATGGGCGACACCGGCCCCTGCGGCCCGTGCTCGGAAATCTTCTACGACCACGGCGACAAAATCCCCGGCGGCCCCCCCGGCTCGCCGGAAGAGGACGGCGACCGCTTCATCGAAATCTGGAACAACGTCTTCATGCAGTTCGAGGAGGGGCCACCCGGCACCCGCGTGCCCCTCCCGCGCCCCTCGATCGACACCGGCCTGGGCCTCGAACGCTTCGCCGCCATCCTCCAGGGCAAGCACGACAACTACGACACCGACACCATGCGCGCCCTCATCCTGGCCAGCGCCGAAGCCACCAGCCAGGACCCCGACGGAAAATTCCGCAGCAGCCACCGCGTCGTCGCCGACCACCTGCGCGCCACAAGTTTCCTCATCGCCGAGGGCGTCATGCCCTCCAACGAGGGCCGCGGCTACGTGCTCCGCCGCATCATGCGCCGCGCCATGCGCCACGCCACCATGATGGGCGCCCGCGACCCCATCATGCACCGCCTGGTCCCCGCCCTGGTCCGCCAGATGGGCAGCGCCTACCCCGAACTGGTCCGCGGCGAAACCCTCATCGCCGACACCCTCCGCCTGGAGGAAACCCGCTTCAAAGCCATGCTCGACCGCGGCCTCGGATTATTGGCTGAAGAAACCGCCATGCTCGCCCCCGGCGACAAGCTGGCCGGCCACGTCGCCTTCAAGCTCTACGACACCTTCGGCTTCCCGCTCGACCTCACCCAGGACGCCCTGCGCGAACAGGGCCAGTCGGTCGACACTGACGGCTTCAAAACCGCCATGGCCGAACAGCGCCGCCGCGCCCGCGCCGCCTGGGCCGGCACCGGCGAGGCCGCCACCGAAACCGTCTGGTTCGACCTCAAGGAAAAGCTCGGCGCCAGCGAATTCCTCGGCTACGCCACCGAAACCGCCGAGGGCGAAATTCTCGCCCTCGTCGTCTCCGGCCACCCGGTCCCCCGCGCCGAAGCCGGCCAGGAAGTCGCCGTCGTCCTCAACCAGACTCCGTTCTACGCCGAATCCGGCGGCCAGGTCGGCGACACCGGCACCATCACCGGCCCCGGCTTCACCATCACCATCCACGACACGCAAAAGAAACTCGGCGACCTCTTCGTCCATCTCGGCCGCGTCACCGAAGGCGCCGTCGATCTCGGCCAACCCGCCGTGGCCGCCGTCGACCACGCCCGCCGCAGCGCTATCCGCGCCCACCACTCCGCCACCCACCTGCTGCACGAAGCCCTGCGCCGCCGCCTCGGCGAACACGTCGCCCAGAAAGGCAGCCTGAACGCGCCCGACCGCCTGCGCTTCGACATCAGCCAGCCCACCCCGATCACCCGCGACGACCTCGCCGTGGTGGAAGCCGAAGTGAACGCCCGCATTCGCGAAAACGCCGAAGTCACCACCCGCCTGATGACCCCCGACGCCGCCGTGGCCGAAGGCGCCCGTGCGCTGTTCGGCGAAAAATACGGCGAGGAAGTCCGCGTCGTCGCCATGGGTCAAGACGGTGGGGGCAATGACGGTGGAAAAGCCTACTCCATCGAACTCTGCGGCGGCACCCACGTCCGCCGCACCGGCGATATCGGCCTGCTGCGCATCGTCGCCGAAAGTGCCGTGGCCGCCGGCGTCCGCCGCATCGAAGCCGTCGTCGGCGAATCCGCCCTCGCCGTCATCGCCGAGAACGACCGCCGCCTGCTCGAAATCGCCACCGCCCTGCGTGCCAGCCCCGCCGAAGCCGCCGACCGCGTCACGGCCCTGGTGGAAGACCGCCGCCGCCTCGAACGCCAGGTCCAGGACCTGCAAAAGAAACTCGCAGTCTCTGGTGCAAGCGGGGGCGCCACCACCGCCGAAGCCGAAACCATCAACGGCATCGCGCTCGCCGCCCGCAACCTCGGCGACGTCCCCGCCCGCGACCTCAAGGGCATCGCCGAAGCCATCGCCCAGCAAATCGGCGAAGGCATCGTCGCCCTGGTCTCCACCGCCGAAGGCAAGGCCAGCATCGTCGTGGCCGTCGCCCCCAGCCTCACCGCCCGCCACAGCGCCGTCGACCTCGTCCGCATCGCCAGCACCGCCGTCGGCGGCAAAGGCGGCGGCGGCCGCCCAGACATGGCCCAAGCCGGCGGCCCAGATGCAACGAAAGCCGAAGAAGCCCTCGCCGCCATCCGTGCCGCAATCGCCTAAGCAAAAGAAAGGCCAGGGCTTTGCCCTTGTGTCTGCGTGATCTGTCATTGTGATCGGGTTGCGAGGACGGATGGCCATCCATCC
>JBBQOT010000446.1:0-3574 GCA_038331165.1 Acetobacterales bacterium | reverse complement strand
CGCTCGACCCGATCTGGACCACCGCCTCGGTCACCACCGGCCACGGCTACGCGGTGTTCGACGTGCTCTACTCGCTCGACAGCCAACTGCGCCCGCAGCCGCAGATGGCCGAGGGCCACGAGGTCTCGGCCGACCAGCTCACCTGGCAGATCAAGCTGCGTCCGGGCCTTAAGTTCCACGACGGCGAGCCGGTGCTGGCGAAGGACTGCACCGCCAGCCTGATACGCTGGTCCAAGCGCGACAGCTTCGGCCAAACGCTCGCCCGCTTCGTCGAGGCGTGGGAGGCGCCGGACGACCGCACCATCCGCATCCGCCTTAACAAACCCTTCGCCCCGCTGCTCGACGCCATCGCCAAGCCAGCCAGCATGGTCGCCTTCATCATGCCCGAGCGCCTGGCCAAGACCGATGCGATGACCCAGGTCTCCGAGGTCGTCGGCTCCGGCCCGATGCGCTTCCTGAAGGACGAGTTCGTCGCCGGCAGCCGCGTCGTGTATGCGCGCAACGAGGCCTACCAGCCGCGCGACGAGAAGGCCGATTATCTCGCCGGCGGCAAGCGCGTGCATTTCGACCGCATCGAGTGGCAGATCATCCCCGATGCCAGCACGGCCGCCGCCGCCCTGCGCAGCGGCGAGGTCGACTGGTGGGAATTCACCCTGCCCGACCTCAACCCCGTCCTCGCGCGCACCAACGGCGTGACGGTGACCCCGGTCGACAACATGGGCTTCATCTCGATCCTGCGCTTCAACCACCTCAACCCGCCCTTCAACAACGTGAAGCTGCGCCAGGCCGTGCTGATGGCGCTCGACCAGGCCGACTACATGCGTGCGGTCAACGGCGACAACGTGAAGTGGCAGCGCTGCGCCTCGGCCTTCCCCTGCGGCATCCCGTTCTCGCCGGAACTCGGCGCGTCGCTGCTGAACACCCCGCGCGACCTCGCCCACGCCCGCGAGGCGGTGAAGGCAGCCGGCTATAACGGGGAAAAGGTGGTGCTGATGAACCCCGCCGACTTCCCCTCCATCGCCCCGCTCGGCGATGTCACCGCCGACCTGCTGAAGAAGATCGGCTTCAACGTCGACCTCCAGTCGATGGACTGGGGCACGCTCGGCCAGCGCCGCACCTCCAAGGCGCCGATCGACCAGGGCGGCTGGAACATCTTCCACACCTGGACCACCAGCGTGTCGATCACCAATCCCGCGCTCAATTACTACCTGCGCGGCCAGGGCCAGGCCGGCTGGTTCGGCTGGTACGAGAACGCGAAGATCGAGGCGCTCACCGACGAATGGACCCGCGCCACCACCGACGCCGATAAAAGCCGCATCTTCGACGCGATCCAAACCGAGGCCTGGGCTACCGTGCCGTTCGTGCCACTCGGCCAGTACTTCCCCACCACCGCGCACCGCAGCAACATCGTCGACCGGATCGCCGCGACCAACTGCATCCCCTGGAACGTCCGCCGCACCTGACACAGGAGCCACCGACATGCCCAACGACAGCGCAATCACCGCCAACGTGCGCGCGAAGGTCTCGGCCGAGGAATGGCAAGCGCGCATCGACCTCGCCGCCTGCTACCGGCTGCTCGCCCGCTACAACATGGCCGACCTCACCGGCACCCACACCTCGCTCTCGGTGCCCGGCAGCGACAACAAGCACTTCCTGATCAACCCGCACGGCGTGCTGTTCGAGCGCGTCACCGCCTCGTCGCTGGTCAAGATCGACAGCGACGGCAACAAGGCGATGGAGTCGCCCTACCGCGTGAACCCGGCCGGCTTCATCATCCACTCGGCCATCCACATGGCCCGGCCGGATGCGCTGTGCGTGATGCACACCCACACCACCGCCGGCATGGGCGTCTCGATGCAGGCCCAGGGGCTGCTGCCAGCCAGCCAGCACGCCTGCTTCTTCACCGGCAATATCGGCTACCACGACATCGACGCCATGGCCGAGGAAATCGGCGGCCGCGCGGCGTTGGCCCGCGACATGGGCCAATACCGCGCGCTGATCATGCGCAACCACGGCCTGCTCACCTGCGGGCGCACCGTGGGCGAGGCGTTCTGGCTGATGCACACGCTGGAACGCGCCTGCCAGGCCCAGATCGCCGCCCTGGCCGGCGGATCGCCGCTCTACCCGGTCACCGCGAAAACCTCGGCTTGGTTCGGCTCGCTGCTGTCGGAGAAGGATTTCTCGCTCGATCGTGGCGACCTTTCCTGGCCCGGGCTGCTCGAAGTGCTCGACAGCGTGGATGCCTCTTATCGGAACTAAGCAAGCAGTTCTTTTTTGAAAAAAAGAACCAAAAAACTTTCATCCGTTTGCACCGGGGCTTGATGGCTAGCAAACGGATGAAAGTCTTTTTGCTTCTTTTTCTACAGAAAAAGAAGGCCTTCCTTCCTCCCCCTTGCATTTCCTCCGCCCCGCCGGTCCGCTACATTGCACGCGACGGACTCGGGGGACACGAAACATGAGCGCCACGGCAACGCCGGGCCTTGCGCTGCCGATGCTACTGGCCCGCGTATACCTGCCCTTCGCCGCAGCCTACTTCCTCTCCTACCTCTACCGCACGGTGAATTCCGTCGTCGGCCCGGTGATCGCCGACGAAATGCAACTGGGCGCGGCCGAGCTGGGCCTGCTCACCAGCGCCTATTTCATCATGTTCGCCGGCGTGCAGCTGCCGCTCGGCCTGGCGCTCGACCGCTACGGGCCGCGCCGGGTGCAGGCGGTGCTGCTGCTGTTCGCCGCCTTGGGTGCGGCGGTGTTCGGCCTCGGTGGATCGATGGCCGAGTTGGTGACCGGGCGGGTGCTGATCGGCCTCGGCGTCGCCGCCGGGCTGATGGCGGCGTTGAAGGTGATCAACCTATGGTTTCGCGCCGAGCACTGGCCGCTGATGAACGGCGTGCTGATGGCGGCGGGCGGTTTGGGCTCACTGACGGCGACCGCGCCGGCGCAGGCGGCATTGGGGGTGATGAGCTGGCATGCGCTGTTCTTCGTGCTGTCCGGCGCGACGCTGGTTGTCGCGGCACTGATCTGGCTGGTGGTGCCGGAGCGGCCGGGAACCGCGGCACAAGGCACGCTGGGCGAGCAGATGGCGGCGATCGGCCGCATTCTGCGCACGCCGTATTTCTGGCGGCTGGCGCCGTTGGCGTCGTTCCAGCAGGCCAGCTTCATCGGCATCCAGACGCTATGGATCGGCCCGTGGCTGCGCGACGTGGCCGGGCAAGATGGGCCGACGCGCGGCACCACGATGCTGCTGGCGGCGGTGGCGATGACGGTGGGGTTTCTGTCGTCGGGCATCGTGGCCGGTGCACTGGCGCGGCGCGGGGTGTCGCATTTCGCCACCTCCACCGGCGCGATCGTGCTGTTCCTTGGCGTGCTGGTGACGCTGGCGTTCGGCGGCGCCGCCCTGCCCTTCGGGCCGCTGGCGTGGTGGTGCGCCTTTGCCTTCCTGGGCACCTATGTGATCGTCTACTACCCGGTGCTGACCCAGGCGTTCGACCTGGCGTTGAGCGGGCGGGTGACCACCAGCCTGAACTTCCTGATGTTCTCGGCGGTGTTCGCGGCGCAATGGGGCATCGGCGCGATC
>JBBQOT010000445.1:0-3576 GCA_038331165.1 Acetobacterales bacterium | reverse complement strand
CCACGGGGCCCGAGGTCATGAAGGTCACCAGATCGCGAAAGAAGCCGCGCTCGCTGTGCACGCCGTAGAAGGTCTCGGCCTGGGCGGTGGTCATCTGGATGCGCTTCTGCGCCACGATGCGCAGCCCCGCGCCTTCGATCTTGGCGTTGATCGCCCCGGTCAGGTTGCGCCGCGTGGCGTCGGGCTTGAGGATCGAAAACGTGCGCTCGATGGCCATTGGGTGCTCAGCCTTAACTTGTGAATCCGACGCGCGGCTTTAGAACAGGCTCCCCTGCGCGGCAACCCCTTCCGCCGCGACGGCCGGGGCGCTACATGGGCGCATCATGAGTTTGCTGATCGCACGCGGCGTCACCATCCGGCTGGGCGGCCGCACCCTGCTCGATTCCGCCGACCTCACCGTCGACCCCGGCCGCCGCATTGGCCTGGTCGGGCGCAACGGCGCGGGAAAATCCACCTTGCTCAAGGCCATCGCCGGCGAACTCGCCATCGACGACGGCGAAATCCGCCTCGCCCACCGCGCCCGCCTCGGCCAGGTCAAACAGGAAGCCCCCGAGGGCGACCGCAGCCTCGTCGAAATCGTCCACGAAGGCGACCCCGACCGCCTCGCCCTCCTCGCCGAAGCCACCACCGCCCCCCCCGAGCGCATGGCTGAAATTCACGAACGCCTGCTCACCATCGACGCCGACAGCGCCCCCGCCCGCGCCGCCACCGTCCTGGCCGGCCTTGGCTTCGACGTCGCCGCCCAGGCCCGTCCGGTCGGCTCTTTTTCCGGCGGCTGGCGCATGCGCGTCGCCCTGGCCACCGCCCTGTTCGCCGCCCCCGACCTGCTGCTGCTTGACGAGCCCACCAACCACCTCGACCTCGAAGCCACCATGTGGCTCGAAACCTGGCTCGCCAAGTTCCCCGGCTCGGCCATCGTCGTCAGCCACGACCGCGGCCTGCTCGACCGCTGCGTCGACAGCATCGCCCATCTCGACCGGGGCAAGATCAGCGTCACCCCCGGCGGCTACGACGAATTCGTCCGTATCCGCACCGAACGCGCCGCCCAGCAGGCCGCCGCCGCCGCCAAGATCGCGGTCCAGAAGGCCCACATGCAGGCCTATGTCGACCGCTTCCGCTACAAGGCCAGCAAGGCCCGCCAAGCCCAATCCCGCCTCAAGGCCATCGCGCGGCTGCCGGCGATCGACACGGTGCTGGAAGACCACGTTACCCGCTTCAACTTCCCCGAACCGGCACAGTTGGCCCCGCCGATCCTGACCATGGAGAAGGTGGCGGTGGGCTATGGCGGACCGCCGATCCTGCGCGGGCTGTCGCTGCGGGTGGACATGGACGACCGCATCGCGTTGCTGGGCGCCAACGGCAACGGCAAGTCCACCCTGGCCAAGCTGATCGCCGGCCGGCTGGCGCCCGACACCGGCAGCATGCACCGCTCCGGCAAGCTTCGCGTCGGGTATTTCGCGCAGCACCAGTCGGACGAGCTGGTGGCCAACGACACGCCGATCGACCACATGGCGCGCGCCCTGCCCCGCGCCTTGCCGGGCCAGGTGCGCTCCCAGCTTGCCCGCTTCGGGCTGGATGCCGACCGCGCCACCACCCCGGTGAAGAACTGCTCGGGCGGCGAGAAGGCGCGGCTGTTGCTGGCACTCGCCACCCGCGACGCCCCGCAATTGCTGATCCTGGACGAGCCGACCAACCACCTCGACATCGACGCCCGCGAGGCGCTGGTGCGCGCACTGGCCAATTTCGAGGGCGCGGTGCTGCTGATCACCCATGACCCCCACCTCGTCGACCTCGTTGCCGACACGCTCTGGCTGGTCGCCGACGGCACCGTCAAACCGTTCGACGGCGATCTGGACGACTACCGCGCGCTCTTGACCGAACGCGCCCGCCCGGCCCCCAAAGCCGACGCCGGCAGCCTGCGCGACGAACGGCGGGCGCGCGCCGATGCAAGGGCGGCGGTGGCGCCGCTGCGCAAGGCGGCCAAGGACGCCGAGGCACGCATCGCCAAGCTCACCAGCGAACGCAAGCGGCTTGAGGCGAAGCTGGCCGACCCTGACCTCTACACCGCCTCGCGCAAGGGCGAAGTCGCCGCCGCCCAGTCCACCCTGGCCGCCCTCAAGCGCCAACTCGCCACCGCCGAGACGGAATGGCTGGTGGCTGAAGAAGCGCTGGAACTCGCCAGCGCCTGACCCCACGGGAATTGCCATGCCCATCCCCCACCGCCTCGCCGCCTCGCCGCCAGCCTCGCGGAACTCGGCATGACGCCGCCGTGCCACGAGCATCCGCCGCTGCGCACGGTGGATGAGGCCCACGCGATCTGGGGCAGCCTGCCAGGCATCCAGGTGAAGAACCTGTTCATCAAGGATGCCGGCCAGCAATACTGGCTGGTGGTGGTGCCCGGCGATCCGCGCATGGACACCAAGGCGATGGCGCGGCTGATCGGCAGCAAGCGGATCTCGTTCGGCTCGGCCGCCGGCTCGGTCACGCCGCTGGCGATGATGAACGACGCCCGGCACCAAGTGCGGCTGGTGATCCATGCCGGGCTGATGGCGGCGGCAACGCTGCTGGTGAACACCGCCACGCTGGAAATGGCGCCGGGCGCGCCTTCGCGCGGCGGGCCGAGCCCCTGGACCTCATATTATTATACCAACCATTCGAATGATTGACCGATCGAGAAAGCCAAGGCCAGGGCTTTGCCCTGGACCCACCAAAGGCCGACGGCCTTTGGAAACCCATTTATTTTCATATATTTAAGGTCCAGGGCCTCAGCCCCTGGTGGGTCCCTGCGGTGCGGCTTCGCGCCGCAACGGCGACGCCCTGGCCTTGCCTCGCTGAACGTTGAATCACCAAGTCTTTTGATATTATGCCCTAAGCCGCCCGGTCCAGACGGCGCATTTCACCACGAAAAGTATCGGTGATATGGCGGGCCAGCACGTCGGTCACGGGTTGCTGGGCGTCGCGGCCGCGGGCCAGCAGGATGCCGAAATCCGGCAGGTCGGGCAGGCCCTCCTCGCGGCGCACCACGCGCAGGCCTTCGGGCACCCAGGAGATAGTGGAGACGGTCACTGCCAGCCCCGCCATCACCGGGGCATGGGTGCCCATGTGCGAGGCCGAGGTGTAGGCGAGGCGATAGCTGCGCCCGGCCGCCTCCAGCGCGGTGATGGCGGCCTTGCCCCAGGAGCAGGAGGTGCGCGACAGGGCGAGCGGCAGCGGGTCGAGCCGGTGCGGGGCGTAGCGGTCCGAGGTGATCCAGCGCAGCGGGCCGCGCCAGAGTTGAACCGACGGCCAGCCGGCGACCTCCTCGCCTTCCGACAGCAACGACAGGTCGAGTTCACCGGCGCGCAGCTTGGGCAGCAGTTCGATCGATGGCAGGCAGTCAACGGCCACCTCGACCCCCGGGTGGGTGTCGGCGAAGCTTTTCAGCACCTGCGGCAGATAGCGCAGGGCGTAGTCGTCGGGCGAGCCCAGCCGCACCCGGCCCTGCATTTGCGGCGTGCGGAAGACGTTCCAGATCTCGTCGTTGAGTCGCAGCAACGCGCGGGCACGTTCGAGCAGCATGGTGCCGTGCGGCGTCAG
>JBBQOT010000444.1:0-3578 GCA_038331165.1 Acetobacterales bacterium | reverse complement strand
TGCGGGGGCGAGTTGGCACCCCCGGACCAGCTTGTTTCAGCGTGTCAGCCTGCGTCGCCGGCGGCTTCGGCGCGGTCGCGGCGCGGCCCGCGATCCCGCTCGCCACCGCGGTCGCGATCGCTACGCTCGCTGCGCTCACCGCCGCCAGCCTTGGCGCCAACCTGCTCGGAGATATCAGCGCCGGTGGCTTGGTCGACCACGCGCATCGATAGCTTCACCTTGCCGCGGTCGTCGAAGCCCAGCACCTTTACCTTCACCGCATCGCCCATGTTGACCACGTCGGTGGTTTTGTTGACGCGGCCCTGCTGCAACTCGCTGATGTGCACCAGCCCATCCTTGGAGCCGAGGAAGTTCACGAAGGCGCCGAACTCGGCGGTTTTCACCACCTTGCCGTTGTAGATAGCACCGAGCTCCGGCTCGGCGACGATGCCGCGGATCCAGTCGATCGCGCGCTGCGCCTTGGCGCTGTCGTTCGATGCCACCTTGATCGTGCCGTCGTCCTCGATGTCGATCTTGCAGCCGGTCTGCTCGACGATCTCGCGGATCACCTTGCCGCCGGTGCCGATGACTTCGCGCACCTTCTCCTTCGGCACCTGGATGATGCTGATGCGCGGCGCGGTTGCGGCCACCTCGGTGCGGTTGCCGGTCAGCGCGCGGGCCATTTCGCCCAGGATGTGCAAGCGCCCACCCTTGGCCTGTTCCAGCGCCACTTCCATGATCTGCATGGTGATGGAGGTGATCTTGATGTCCATCTGCAGGCTGGTGATGCCCTCCTCGGTGCCGGCCACCTTGAAGTCCATGTCGCCCAGGTGATCCTCGTCGCCGAGGATGTCGGACAGCACGGCGAAGCCGCGATCCTCCTTGATGAGCCCCATGGCGATGCCCGCCACCGGGCGCAGCAGCGGCACGCCGGCATCCATCAGCGCCAGCGAGGTGCCGCAGACGGTGGCCATCGAGGACGAGCCGTTGCTCTCGGTGATCTCGCTGACCACGCGCATCGTGTAGGGGAAATTGGCCTTGGTCGGCAGCACCGGGTGGATGGCGCGCCAGGCCAGCTTGCCATGGCCGATTTCGCGACGGCCGGGCGAGCCCATGCGGCCGGCCTCGCCCACCGAGTACGGAGGGAAGTTGTAGTGCAGCATGAAGTGCTCGCGGTACTCGCCCGCCAGCGCGTCGATGATCTGCTCGTCCTGGCCGGTGCCCAGGGTGGCGACGCACAGCGCCTGGGTCTCGCCGCGGGTGAACAGGGCGGAACCATGGGCGCGCGGCAGCACGCCCACCTCGGCGACGATGGGGCGCACCGTCTTGGTGTCGCGCCCGTCGATGCGCAGGCCGGTGTCGAGGATGGCGTTGCGGACGATGTCGGCCTCCAGGTCCTTGAACAGGCCCTTTGCCTTGTCGGCTTCCAGCCCCTCGGCGGTCAGGGCGGCGGCGGCAGCCTTCTTGGCGGCAGCCACCTTGTCCTGGCGGACCTGCTTCAGCGGCTCCTTGTAGGCGTCGGTGATCCCTGCGCGGGCCAGCGCGTCGACGCGCGCGGAGAGCGTCTTCTGCTCCTGGCTGATTTCCGGCAGCGGCCAGGGGTCTTTGGCGGCAATTTCGGCCAGTTCGATGATCGCCTGGATCACCGGCTGGAAGCCCTCATGGCCGAATTTCAGGGCGCCGAGCATCACGTCTTCGGACAGTTCCTGCGCCTCGGACTCCACCATCAGCACGCCCTCGGTGGTGCCTGCGACCACCAGGTCGAGCTTGGATTCGGCAACCTGGGCCGCGGTCGGGTTCAGCACATAGGCGCCGGCGAGCAACGCCACGCGGGCGGCGCCGATCGGGCCGAAGAACGGGATGCCGGACAGGGTGAGTGCCGCCGAGCAGCCGATCATGGCGACGATGTCGGGGTCGTTCTCCAGGTCATGGCTGAGCACGGTGGCCACCACCTGGACCTCATTTCGAAAGCCCTGGGGAAACAGCGGGCGGATCGGGCGGTCGATCAGGCGAGAGACCAGGGTCTCCTTCTCGGTCGGGCGGCCTTCGCGCTTGAAGAAGCCACCGGGGATCTTGCCGGCGGCGAAGGTCTTTTCCTGGTAGTTTACGGTCAGCGGGAAGAAATCCTGGCCCGGCTTGGCGCTGCGCACGCCGACAGCAGTGCACAGCACAATGGTGTCGCCGTAGCTGACGAGCACCGAGCCATCGGCTTGGCGGGCGATCTTGCCGGTTTCCAGCACGAGCTTGCGCCCGCCCCAGTCAAGTTCCTTGCGGAAATAGTTGAACATCGTCGAATCCTTCATGGGATGGCGACGCCGCGAACCCGCAGTCCCGCCCGGCTTCCTGCGCGGAAGACGGCGTCTCGGGCGGCATGGGGCGGACCACAGGCGCAATGCTTGGGGATCCGCGGTGCCAAGGGGAGCCCCTCGGCGACCATGTTGCCGGAAACGCCGTTCTGCCCTCCGCGAGCGGGAATGCGAACGATGTCCTGACGGTCCGCCACATCGGCGGCGTTCGGGGAATGTTCCCCGAAATGGTCATACCCCGGCGCCACCATGGCTCCGGGGCCAGTTTTGCCCTGTCGTCGTCGCGCCTAATATCAAACGCGGCGCGGGACAACCAGCGTGGCCTGAGAAGGTCAGGGAGGCGCCCCGCCAACCCAGCGGTTTTCGCCCTGGCCTAGCGGCGCAGGCCGAGCTTGCCGATCAGCGCCTCATAGCGGCCCTGATCCTTGTTCTTGAGGTAGTCGAGCAGGCGGCGACGGCGCCCAACTAGCATCAACAGGCCACGGCGGCTGTGGAAATCCTTGGCGTGGATCTTGAGGTGCTCGGTCAGCATGGTGACCCGCGCCGTGATCAGGGCGACCTGGACCTCCGGGCTGCCGGTGTCGTTGGTCGAGGTGGCATGGGTCTTGATGAGAGCCGCGCGGCTCTCGGCGGTGATCGTCGACATCGGGATACTCCTGAACGGGGTTGATAGGACGCGTGCGGGCTAAAGCAGCCGTTCGGGTTTCAGCCAGCCATCCTGCAGCCGGCACAGCCCGATCACGCGGCTCCCCGCCATGGCGCGGGCCAGGCCCCCATCGGGGTCGGCCGCCCGTGGAATGCGACCCATCAACGCAACCAGGCTGATCGCCTGGCCGTGCGACAGGTCGGAGGCTTCCGCATCGGTCAGGGCCAGCGCCGGGATGTCGGCCAGCGCGGTCGCGACCTCAAGCAGGAAGTCCGGGGAAGTCGGCGGGGTATCCTCCGCCCGCGCCAGTTTGTCCAGCGGAATCGCTTGCGATTCCGTAAAGGGTCCCACGCGCAGGCGGCGTAGCGCGGCAATATGGCCCAGCGAGCCGCAGGCCGCCGCCAGGTCGCGGGCCAGGCTGCGCATGTACACCCCCTTGCCCGACTGCACCTCGAACACGCTGTGGTCGGGGTCGAGATGCTCGACCAGATCGAAGCGGTCGACGCGCGCCGGGCGCGGTTCCAGCACCGGGGCGCGGCCCTCGCGCGCCATGTCATAGGCGCGCTCGCCGGACACCTTGATGGCGGAATACACCGGCGGAATTTGCATGATGTCGCCGCGCAGGGCGGGGAGGGCGGCTTCGATCT
>JBBQOT010000443.1:0-3579 GCA_038331165.1 Acetobacterales bacterium | reverse complement strand
AGGCGGATATGGCTCATCACCGAGCCGCCCTTTTGCGCCATGCCCATCATGTCGAGCACGGTGACGTGTTTGCCGTCGAGGTGGGCGGCCATGCCGAGCAGGGCGCCGATGGTGACGATGCCGGTGCCGCCGACGCCGGTGACCAGGATGTTCCAGGGTTGGGCGAGCGTGGGCAGGGTGGGCAGTGGCAGGCCGAAATCTTCGGGGGTGACGCGGGCGCGCTTGCGCGGTTCGGCGCCATGGATGGTGACGAAGGAGGGGCAGAAGCCCTCGACGCAGGAAAAATCCTTGTTGCAGCTGGACTGGTCGATGCGGCGCTTGGTGCCGAATTCGGTATCGACCGGCTGGACCGAGAGGCAGTTGGAGGCACGCGAGCAGTCGCCGCAGCCTTCGCAGACGGCGGCGTTGATGAAGGTGCGCCGCGCCGGGTCGGGGAAGGTGCCGCGCTTGCGGCGGCGGCGCTTTTCGCTGGCGCAGGTCTGGTCGTAGATCAGCACGGTGCAGCCGGGGGTGTCGCGCAGGCGGGCTTCGACCTGTTGCATTTCGCGGCGGTGGAAGATTTCCACGCCAGGGGTGAAGCCGGCGTCGTCGCCGTATTTGTCGGGCTCGTCGGTGACGATGACGATTGTTTTCACGCCTTCGGCGGCGACCTGGCGGGTGATTTGCGGCACCGTGAGGGTGCCGTCGACAGGTTGGCCGCCGGTCATGGCGACGGCGTCGTTGAACAGCAGCTTGTAGGTGATGTTCACCTCGGCGGCGACGGCGGCGCGGATGGCCATGTAGCCGGAATGGAAATAGGTGCCGTCGCCCATGTTGGCGAAGACGTGTTTTTCCTCGGTGAAGGGGGCCTGGCCGAACCAGGAGGCGCCCTCGCCGCCCATCTGGCTGTAGGTGTCGGTGCTGCGGTCCATCCAGACGGCCAGGGTGTGGCAGCCGATGCCGCCGAGGGCGCGGCTGCCGTCGATCACCTTGGTGGAGGTGTTGTGCGGGCAGCCGGAGCAGAAATACGGTTTTCTGGCGGCCAGCACCTGGACCTGGGCGTTCGACTGGGCCTGGGCGCGCAGGCGGGCGAGGTTGGATTGCAGGGCGTCGGTGTCGGCGAAGCGGGCGATGCGCGGGCCGACGGAGAGGGCGATTTCGGAGGAGGAGAACTCGCCGTTCGGCTTGAGGAAGTTCTGGCCGCGCTCGTCGCGCTTGCCGAGCACGCGCGGGCGGTGGGCGGCGTCGTAGAGGATGTCGCGCACCTGCTGTTCGATCAGCGGCGCCTTTTCCTCGATGACGATGATCTCCTCCAGGCCCTGGGCGAAGCGGTTGATGATCTCGGGGTCGATCGGCCAGACGAGGGCGAGTTTCAGCAGGCGCACGCCGGGGGCATCGGGCAGGCCGAGATCGGCGAAGGCCTGGCGGGCGTCGTGATAGCTTTTGCCGGCGGTGATGACGCCGATGCGCGCACCTGGCGGGTTGAGCACGATGCGGTCCAGGCCGTTCACGCGGGCGTAGCGCTGCGCCTCGGGCAGGCCGGTCAGCAGCACGCGGGCTTCCTGTTCCAGGGCGACATCGGGGATGCGGATGCCGGCATCGGGGTGGGCGCCGTCGGGCAGGAGCATGCGCAGGTCGGCGAGGTCGAAGGCGACGGAGGTGGAGCTGTCCATCACGTCGCCAACCAGCTTGAAGCCGACCCAGCGGCCGGACCAGCGCGACATCGCCCAGCCGTGCAGGCCGAGTTCGAGGATGTCGCGCACGTCGGCGGGGGCGAGGATGGGCATGGAGGCGGCGATCAGCGCGGGTTCGCTCTGGTGCGGGACGGTGGAGGATTTGCAGCCGTGGTCGTCGCCGGCCATCGCCAGCACGCCGCCATGGCGCGCGGTGCCGGCGTAGTTGGCGTGGCGGAAGGCGTCGCCCGCGCGGTCGACGCCGGGGCCTTTGCCGTACCAGAAGGAGAACACGCCGTCGTATTTGGCGCCGGGCAGCAGGGGGAGTTGCTGGCTGCCCCAGATCGCGGTGGCGGCCATCTCCTCGTTCACCGCGGCACGGAAATGGATGTGGCCGGCTTCGAGTTGTTTGCGGGCCTGCCACATCTGGATGTCGACCTGGCCGAGCGGCGAGCCGCGGTAGCCCGAGATGTAGCCGCCGGTGTTCAGCCCCGCTGCCACGTCGAGCCGGCGTTGCAGGAGGGGCAGGCGCACCAGCGCCTGGGTGCCGGTGAGGTAGAACCGGTCGCTGTCGACTTGGTACTTGTCGTCCAGCGTCACTGCCGAATGTTTCATCGCGCTCCCCTGCCCCTTGCACCGCGGCCTTTGGGCTGCCGGGTAGAATATGACAATAATACTGCCTTATTCAAGTCGCATTGCCCGTGCGCCGCGGTGACGTATATCACCTGGCGACGCGCCGGTCGCGTACGGCAATCGCGTTGCAAATTGCAATGCATCGCAAAATGCCTCGGCCGATCACGAAGGCGCGAGCAGACCACCGGGCGAACGGAAATTTCAAAACCCTTTCTTTTCAGCCCATTGAGAAGTTGGCACGGGACCTGCATTGCTGCTCATGCCTGATCCGGCACCAGGCAAACGGCACTTCCGCCGACGCCGCAAGAAACCACCGACCTGCCTTCGCTGATTGCCAGCGCCGAACAATTCAGCGTTCCAAAGGGGATTTCAAACCGATGCGCATCCTAGTGGCCGACCCCCATCCCATTCCGACCGGCGATATTCAGGCCCAGTTGTGCGAGCAGCCCGCGGTGCTGGATTGGGCGCCGAACCGGCAGGAGGTGCTGCATTTCCTGCGCGCCTATCGCCACGACGTGATCCTGCTGGGCTGCGAGAACGCCGACGCCACCACGGTGGACTTCGTGCGGCACCTGCGTGTCAGCGGCAACACCCTTCCGATCGTCGGCATCGGCCGCCGGATCGGGCCGCGGGCCCGCGCCGCCCTGCTGGATGCCGGGGTGGACGACGTGGTGCTGCTGCCCTGCGATGCCCATGAATTCGCCGGCCGCCTGCGCGCGGTGATCCGCCGGTCAACCGGGTTCGCCCGTTCGGTGCTGCGCCTGGGTGGCGTCGAGCTGGACATGGCGAGCCGGTCGGCCACCTTCGAAGGCCAGGAGATCAAGCTGTCGCCGATGGAATACGGCGCGCTGGAGCTGCTGTTCCTGCGCAAGAATACCCTGGTGGCGAAGACCGCCCTGATGGAGGCGCTGTACGCCGCCGACCAGGAGCCGGACACCAAATCGATGGACGTGCTGATCCATCGCCTACGCAAGCGGCTGGAGCGTGCCGGCACCGGGCCGCTGATCAACACGGTGTGGGGCGCCGGATACCTGGCCCGCGAGACCGCCGCGCCGGAGCGCGCACCGGCAGACGTGCAACGCCACGACCAGGCGCCGCAACTGGTGGCGTTCATGCCGACGCGGGGGGCGCGGGTGGGCGCACAGCGCGTCGCTGCGTAATAGCAAACGGCGAAAATTTTGACGTGCTGAAAGGGAAGGCCAGGGCTTTGCCCTGGACCCACCAAAGGCCGAGGGCCTTTGGAAACCCATTTATTAAGGTCCAGGGGCTTGGCCCGTCGCGCGAAGGCGCGCTC
>JBBQOT010000442.1:0-3592 GCA_038331165.1 Acetobacterales bacterium | reverse complement strand
CACCAGCGCCCACCCGCAGGCTCCGGCCGGCGGGGCGGAGGCATCGCGCGCCTTCGCGCTCGCGTTCGCCCAGATTCTCGCCCCCTTCGTCGCCCACCTCGCCGCCCGACTGCGCTGGTTCCGCTGGCTCGCCCCGATCTGCCCCGCCCTCGCCCGCGCCATCGATCAACTGGAGCGTCTGGTCGCCAGCCTCACCGCCGGCGACCTGCCCGGCCCACGCGACACCCAAATCGCTCGCCCCGAGAGCCAGCCAGCTCTAGCCGCTGCGTCCGAAGGCCACCTGCCGTCCCTGATCGCGCAGCCACCCGCGCCGCTGCGCCAGCGCACCCTGGGCCTCCGGCATCCCGCCGCACTGCCATCCATCCACCAAACCGCACATCGCGCCACGCCCATCGGCCCGGCGCCCACGCGCTCACCTTCCCGCCATCCACCGGCAGCATCGCGCCGCCGCACGCCCTCAATCCAGCCAACCCCGCTGCGGCGCGCCGGAAAATTTTTTCAACGCCCCTCGACCGACCCCGACGCCGCACGACCTATTCATTCCGTAATCGAATAAATACGTAGTCAGTCCTACCGAATCAACCCCGCCAACGGACTAGAGGGATCCGCCCCCATCCGTCGCGGCATCCTCCCCGCCAGATACGCCAGCCGCCCCGCCTCCACCGCCGCCTTCATCGCCCGCGCCATCAAGATCGGGTTTTTCGCGTGCGCAATCGCCGAATTCAACAACACCGCCGTGCACCCCAACTCCATGCCAATGGCCGCATCCGAAGCCGTCCCCACCCCGGCATCCACCAGCAGCGGCACCTTCGCCTGCTCAATCATCAACGACAGCATCGCCGGATTCTGAATGCCCAACCCGGAACCAATGGGCGCCCCCAACGGCATGATCGCCACGCACCCCATTGCCTCCAACCGCGACGCCGCCAGCGGATCGTCGGCGCAGTACACCATCACCTCGAACCCGTCCTTGATCAGCGCCTCCGCCGCCTCGAACGTGCCAGGCATATCGGGGTACAAATGCGGCGCCGGCCCCAGCACCTCCAGCTTCACCAGGTTCCACCCCCCCGCCTCGCGCGCCAGCCGCAGCGTCCGCACCGCCTCGGTCGCCGTGTGGCAGCCAGCCGTATTGGGCAGGTAGGTGTATTTCTTCGGATCAACAAAATCCTGCAACATCGGCGCCTTGGGGTCCGAAAGGTTCACCCGCCGAACCGCCACCGTCACCATCTCGGCACCGCTTGCCGCAATCGCCGCCGCCGTCTCCTCCAGGTCCTTGTACTTCCCGGTTCCCACGATCAACCGCGAGCGAAAGCTCCGTCCGGCCACCGTCCAGACATCATCGGTCTCCGTCAGCACCCGGT
Source organism: Acetobacterales bacterium (assembly GCA_038331165.1). Taxonomy (GTDB): domain Bacteria; phylum Pseudomonadota; class Alphaproteobacteria; order Acetobacterales; family Acetobacteraceae; genus CAMDGX01. The sequence continues at coordinate 2,231 of JBBQOT010000442.1, read as the reverse complement.
CCATCGCTCAGCCCCCCCCGATGAAATGCACGATCTCCAGGCTGTCGCCCACCGCCAGCACCGTGGCGGCATACACCGACCGAGGCACGATCGCCTCGTTGCGTTCCACCGCCACCTTGCGCGCATCCAGCCCCAGCACGACCAGCAGATCGGCCACCGTCATCCCCGCCGTGAGCGGGCGGGCCTCACCGTTCACCGTGAAACCGGGCGTGCTGGCATCGTTCATGTCCCGAGTATGGGCACGCCCTCGCTCGCCCACAAGAAACCCCGCCGCCCCGTGTGCGCATTGAAGCGATACGCCGCCCCGTGCTACGCGCTGACCCCATGACGACATTGCCATTGGTCGCCGTCCTCAACGGCCCGAACATGAACATGCTGGGCTTGCGCCAGCCGCACCTCTACGGCAGTGCCACGCTCGACGACGTCGAGGCGCTGTGCGCCGAAGCGGCCGAGGGCCTCGGCCTGGCCATCGACTTCCGCCAAACCAACGGCGAGGGCGAACTGGTCACCTGGGTCCAGCAATGCCGCGGCCGGGCGGCCGGCATCGTCATCAACCCCGCCGGCTACACCACCACCTCGATCGCCCTGATGGATGCCCTGCTGGCCACCGAACTCCCGGTGATCGAGGTCCACATCACCAACATCCATCGCCGCGAGGAGTTCCGCCACCACTCCTTCGTCTCCAAGGCGGCGGTCGGCGTCATCTGCGGCCTGGGCGTCGGCGGCTATGCCCTGGCACTCCAGGCAATGGCCGACATCCTGGAGCAGCGCGCATGAGCCACCCCGGCATCGACCCAAAAACCATCCGCGCGCTCGCCGAAATCCTGGACGATATCGGCCTGACCGAGATCGAGGTCGAAACCAAGGAAGGCCCCGGCCACTCTTGCAGGGTGCGCATCGCCCGCGCCCCCGCTCCGATCATCCAGCACGTTGCTGCCCCAACCGCCGCCACGGCACCGCTCGCCGCCCCGCTCGCTGCCCCGGCCACCGCCCTCGCCCCATCGGACGACTCCAAGCACCCCGGCGCGGTCTTGAGCCCGATGGTCGGCGTCGCCTATCTCTCGCCCGAGCCCGGGGCCGCCGCCTTCGTCACCCTTGGGCAGACAGTCGCCGTCGGCCAGACCCTGCTGCTGATCGAGGCGATGAAGACCTACAACCAGATCCGCGCCCAGAAGGCCGGCACCGTTCAACGCATCCTGGTCGAGCCCGGCCAACCCGTCGAATACGGCCAGCCTTTGCTGATCCTGGAATAGCGTCTTGTTCAACAAGATCCTGATCGCCAATCGCGGAGAGATCGCGCTGCGCATCCAGCGCGCCTGCCGCGAACTGGGCATCCCCACCGTGGCCGTCCACTCCACCGCCGATGCCGAGGCGATGCACGTGCGCCTGGCCGACGAAAGCGTGTGCATCGGCCCGCCGCCGGCACGCGACAGCTACCTCAATATCCCCGCCATCCTCTCGGCCGCCAACATCACCGGCGCCGATGCAATCCATCCCGGCTACGGCTTCCTGTCGGAAAACGCCGCCTTCGCCGAGATGGTCGAAGCGCACGGCCTGACCTTCATCGGCCCCGCGCCCGCCCACATCCGCATGATGGGCGACAAGATCGCCGCCAAGGCCGCCATGGCCACGCTCGGCGTGCCGCTGGTGCCGGGCAGCGCCGGCGAGGTGACCGACCTCGACGAGGCGGCAGAAGTGGCCGCCCACATCGGCTACCCCGTGCTGATCAAAGCCGCGGCCGGCGGCGGCGGGCGCGGCATGAAGGTCGCCACCTCGGCCGAGGGGCTGGAGGAAGCCTGGCGTGTCGCCCGCGGCGAGGCCCGCGCCGCTTTCGGCAACGATGCCGTCTACATCGAAAAATATCTCGACCGTCCCCGCCATATCGAGATGCAGGTGATGGCCGACGCGCACGGCCACGTGGTCCATTTCGGCGAACGCGACTGCTCCCTGCAACGCCGCCACCAGAAACTGCTGGAAGAAGCCGGCTCCCCGGCCATCACCCCCGCCCAGCGCGACGAAATCGGCGAGGTCGTCACCCAGGGCCTGAAGAAACTCGGGTACCGCAACGCCGGCACCCTCGAATTCCTCTACCAGGACGGCCAGTTCGCCTTCATCGAGATGAACACCCGCCTCCAGGTGGAACACCCGGTGACCGAGATGGTCTGCGGCATTGACCTGGTGCGCGAGCAGATCCGCGTGGCGAGCGGCGAACCCCTTGGCTACACCCAGTC
>JBBQOT010000441.1:0-3592 GCA_038331165.1 Acetobacterales bacterium | reverse complement strand
GCTTCATGAATGAGGGTCCAGGGACCTCGGGTCCCTGGTGGGGTCCAGGGGCAAAGCCCCTGGCCTTGCCTGCCTTCACCGCCATCCCCGCCGCGGCAATGTCAGCGCGGTTGCCATGCCCAGCAGGTTGCCGCAGCCGGCGATCATCATGGCGGCGCCGTATCCGCGGGTGAGGTCGAACAGGTATCCGGCCAGCACTGGCAGGCTGATGGCGGCCAGGCACCAGGCGATGTACGTGCGCCCGGCGACGCGGCCGAAATCAGCGGGTGGCCAGTAGATGCCGACGCCGCCGACTGTGGCACCCGAGATGAAGCCGTAGCCCATGCCGACCATGCCCAGCCCCAGCACGGCGGTGAGCGGGGCGGGGAACAGCGTGACCAGCAGCCCGCCGCATAGGGCCAGCGCATGGGCCGCGCACATGACGTGCGGCACCGCGAAGCGATCGACCAGCCAGCCGCCGCTAACCCGGGCCAGCGCGATCGCGCCGGTGATGCCGGTGGTGGCGCCCACTGCCAGGGCCGCCGCGCCGCCGTAGGCGGCGATGATCTCGCGCGCCTGGCTCAGCACCATCAGCCCGGCCGCGGCGGCGAGGAAGAAGGTGGCTGATAGTTTGGCAAATGTCAGGCCCAGCTTGGCGGGCTGCACCGGCGCGCTGCCGGAGGGTGGCGCCAGCCGAGCTCCGCCGTGATGCGCCAGCAGTGCCGCTGCGGCGCCTGTTGCCAGCAGCACCGCGGCCAGACCAGCCAGGGTGGTGCGCCAGCCGAAGGCTTCGTTGCACCAGTGGAAGGCGGGCGTGGCGATCATCGCGCCGAGCGGATAGAGGCTGACGATGTAGCCGTTGATCAGCCCGCGCCGCTGCCGCACCAGCATGTTCACGCCCTGTTGCAACAGGATGTAGGCGACGCCGCCGCCGGTGCCGAACACCACGCCGTAGCCGAGCAGCAGTTGCGCCATGCTGCCCGCCGTGGCCGCCAGCGCGATGCCGGCGGATGCGGTCACCGCGCTGGCGAAGATCAGCACCGGGGCGGGGGCGAGGCGGAACAGCAGTGCGGCGCCGACCGAGCCGATGGTGAACCCCACGGTTGCCATGCCGAACACCAGCGACAGGGCAGAGCGCGGGATCGCCAGTTCCAGTTCGATCGGACGGAGGAACACGCTGAAGGAATAGACCGAGCCGAGTGGCAGGTTCAGCAGGGTGGCTGCCAGCAGGGCGGCCCACAGGCGTTGAGGAGAGGCGGGGGCAGCGCTGGGCATGGGCGAAGCCTCCGCCGCCGATCCCTTCCGGTCAAGCCATGCCCCGTTGCCAGCCGGGCGGAACCGCCGCAGTCTTGGCGATCGCGCCACGCTGGAGAAACGCCATGAACGACATCTCGCCCGCCGCCTCGCTGCCCGGCCTAAAGTGGCGCTCCATCGGCCCGTCGCGCGGCGGGCGCGTGGTGGCGGTGGCGGGTGACTTCCACAATCCGATGACGTTCTATTTCGGCGCCTGTGCTGGTGGCATCTGGAAGACCGGCGATGGCGGCAACCACTGGCGCTGTGTGTCCGACGGGTTTCTGACCACTGCTTCCGTTGGTGCCATCGCGGTGGCGCGGTCGGATTCCAACGTGGTTTATGCTGGCATGGGCGAGACGACGATCCGGCTCGACGTGTCCTATGGCGACGGCGTCTACAAAAGCACCGATGCCGGCAGGACCTGGGCCAATATGGGCTTGAAGGACACCAAGCATATCGGCCGGGTGCTGATCCATCCGACCAACCCCGACATCGTTTATATCGCTGCGCTGGGCGACATCTTCGGGCCGAACGCGGCGCGCGGCGTGTATCGCACCACCGATGGCGGCAAGAACTGGGCGAAGATCCTGTACCGCAACGAGGACAGCGGTGCGGTGGATATGGCGATGGACCCGAACAATCCGCGGGTGATCTACACCAGCATCTGGCAGACGCGGCGCAATTTCTGGAACATCTCCTCGGGCGGGCCGGGCTGCGGGCTGTTCAAGACCACCGACGGCGGCGACACCTGGACCGAGATTTCGCGCAACAAGGGCCTGCCGACGGGACCGCTGGGCAAGATCGGCGTGGCCGTTTCGCCGGCGCGCATCGGGAGGGTGTGGGCGCTGGTGGAGGCGGAGGGCGAGAAGTGCGGCCTGTACCGCTCCGACGACCACGGCGCCACCTGGGTGCAGACCCAGGCCAGCCGCGACCTGATGCACCGGCCGTGGTACTACACGCATGTGTTCGCCGACCCGAGCCATGGCGACACGGTCTATGTGACCAACCTCGCGGTGTGGAAATCCACCGATGGCGGCACGGCCTTCACCGAGATCAACACCTCGCACGGCGACAATCACGATCTGTGGATCGACCCGCATGACAGCAACCGCATGATCGAGGGCAACGATGGCGGTGCCCAGGTGACGTTCAACGGCGGCTACACCTGGTCGACGATCTATAACCAGCCGACCGGCCAGTTCTATCGCATCGACACCGACACGCGGTTTCCGTACCGCGTGTATGGCACGCAGCAGGACAACACCTCGATCGCGGTGCCGAACATGGCGGTGTGGGGTGCCATCTCGCTGGGTGACTGCACCTATCCCGGCACCGGCGAAAGCGGCTTCATTGCGGTGAAGCCCGACGACAACGACGTGGTGTTCTGCGGCGCGGTCGGGTCGAGCCCGGGTGGTGCGGGCGCGTTGCAGCGCTACGACTACAAGACCGACCAGATTTCGCTGGTGAATGTGTGGCCGGAGGAATCGACCGGGGTGGCGCCGCGCGACCTGAAGTATCGCTTCGCCTGGACCTTCCCGATCGCCTTTTCGCCGCACGATCCGAACATGCTCTATGCCGGCGGCAACGTGGTGTTCCGCTCGACCAACGAGGGCCAGTCCTGGGATCCGATCTCGCCCGACCTGTCGTTGAACGACAAGGCGCGGCAGGGCCATTCCGGTGGCGACATCACGCGGGAAAGTGCCGGTGCCGAGGTGCACGCCACCACCGCCAGCGTGGTGGAAAGCCCGCACCGCAAGGGCGAGGTCTGGGCGTCGACCGATGACGGGCTGGTGCATGTGATGCGCGCCGGGGCCAACACCTGGTCGAACGTGACGCCGCCGAGCCTGCCGGAACTGGCCTATGTCGGCTGCGTCGAGCCGTCGCCGCATGATGCCGATACGGTGTATGTGGCGGCCACGCGCTACAAGCTGTCGGACTACAAGCCGTATTTGTATCGCTCCCGCGATGGCGGGCGGAACTGGGCGTCGATCAACGGCAATTTCCCCGATGGCGAGATCACCCGCGTGGTGCGCGCCGATCCGGTGCGCAAGGGCCTGCTGTTCGTCGGCACCGAAACCGGGGTTTTCTTCACGCTGGACGACGGTGGAACTTGGGCACGCCTGCCCGGCGGGTTGCCGGTGGTGCCGGTGTACGACCTCAAGATCAAGGACAGCGACCTGGTGGCCGGCACCCATGGCCGGGCCTTCTGGATTCTGGATGACCTGACCAGCCTGCGCGCCTTGCCGGCTGCCGGCAGTGCTGCGGCGCTGTTGCCGCCGCGCCCGACGGTGCGCACGCGCATGCACCATGGCGCGTTGGG
>JBBQOT010000440.1:0-3593 GCA_038331165.1 Acetobacterales bacterium | reverse complement strand
GGCGGGCGGCGCGTTGTCGCCGATCGACGGGATGCCGGTGGCGCTGAAGGACATCATCGAGACGGCCGATATGCCGACCGGGTTTGGCTCGCCGATCTTCGCGGGCAAGCATGGCGGGCGGGATTCGGCGGCCGCCTACGCGCTGCGGCGGGCCGGGGCGGTGATTGTGGGCAAGGCGGTGACCACCGAGTTCGCCGATATGGTGGCGGGGCCGACGACCAATCCGCATGATCCCGCGCGGACGCCGGGCGGGTCGTCGTCGGGGTCGGCGGCGGCGGTGGCGGCGGGGATGGTGCCGGTGGCGCTGGGGAGCCAGGTGGGCGGGTCGATCCTGCGGCCGGCGAGTTTCTGTGGGGTGGTGGGGTTCAAGCCGAGCTTCGGGGCGATCAACCGGGGCGGGATCAGCGACCAGTTCAGCCAGAACTGCCTGGGCACGCTGTCGGCGACGTTGGCGGATGGCTGGGCGGTGTGCCACGCGATTGCCAGCATCGTGGGCGGCGACCCTGGGTTTGCGCCGTTCGTGGGCGGCGCGGTGCCGATGGCGGCGCGCCGGCCGGGGACGCTGGCGGTGTTGCAGACCGCCGGGTGGGCGGTGGCGGAGCCTGGAGCGGTTGCTGCGTTTGAGGCATTTCTCAAACTTTTGGTGGATGACGGGGTGCGGCTGATCGACCGGACCAGTTCGGGGCGGGTGGCGCTGCTGGAGGAGGCGATTGCCGAGGCCGGCGCGGTGTCGCAGGCGATCAACAACTGGGAGAAGGCCTGGCCGCTGGGCGAGCTGGAATCGCGCCATGGGGAGGCGATCAGTGCGCATCTGCGGGCTGGCATCGCGGCCGGACGGGCCACCACGATGGAGGAATACCGCGTCCTGTTGCAGCGCCGCGATGAGATGACGGAGCGGTTGGTGCAACTGGCCGACGCGGCGGATGCGTGCATTCTGTTGTCGGCCCCTGGGGCGGCGCCGCTGGGGCTGGCGAGCACCGGCAATTCGATCTTCAATGTGGCGGGCTCGGCGCTGCGCTGCCCGGCGGTGTCGTTGCCGATGATGACGCTGGGCGGGCTGCCGCTGGGGATCCAGTTGCTGGGGCAGCCGTTGGGCGAGCGGGCGCTGTCGGGGGTGGCGGAATATGTGGCGGGGCTGGGGGTGGTGGAGGGGTAGCAGGTTCGATTTTAATTGTGCGTTATCGCAATGACAAGCTAGAGTGCGGCGCGCACACCAGGGAGAGGGATCGATGTCGGGATCGAAGCGTTTCGCGGGCACGGGCAAGCCGCTGAGCGATGCCGGGATGGCGGCGGCGCTGAGTGCGATGGACCTGGACCCGGTGGCCGACCTGCCGGTGCTGTGGTCGGTGCTGACGGTGGAAAGCCGCGGCTTCGGCTTCCAGGTGGACCGGAGGCCGAAAATTCTGTTCGAGCGGCACATCTTTCACCGCGAGACCGGCGGCCGGTTTTCTGGGCAGGCGCCGGACATCTCGGCGGCCACCGGTGGCGGCTATATCGGCGGGGCGGCGGAATACGACCGGCTGGAGCGCGCGGTGGCCTTTTGCATCGGTGCGGGCATCGGCAGCGACCCTGCGCTGCGCAGTGCCAGCTGGGGGCTGGGCCAGGTGATGGGGTTCAACGCCGTGTCGTCGGGGTTTGCGGGGCCGGCGGACATGGTGAAGCGTATGGCCGACAGCGAGGATGCGCAGATCCTCGGCATGGCGGGGTTCATCAAGAGCAACGGGCTGCACAAGCGCCTGACGGCGCGCGACTGGGCTGGGTTCGCCAAGGGCTATAACGGGGCGAGCTACTGGAAGAACCAGTACGACGTGAAGCTGAAAGCCAGTTTCGAGAAGTTCAGTTCGGGGGTGGGGCGCGATTTGCGGGCGCGCGCGGCGCAGGCGGGGCTGGTCTATCTCGGCTATGCCCCGGGCGATCCCGATGGGGTGGTGGGTCAGAATACGCGCAACGCGATTGCCGCCTTTCGCAAGCAGGAAGGGCTGCCGAAAGGGGATGCGCTGGACAATGCCACTTTCACCGCGCTGATGGCCAAGGCCGGGCTGTAGCTCGGCGCGCGCGTCTATTCCTGCGGCCGCCGTCGGGCTAGGCTTTCGTCGCGTGAACGGAGGAACGGCGATGCGCGGAGAGGCGGTGATTTCCGGCTGGGTGGCGCCCGGGTTCGACGTGGTGCACGAGGCGTTTGCCGGTAATTTCCGTCGTGAGGATGCCGAACTGGGGGCGGCGCTGGCGGTATATGCCGATGGGCGGTGCGTGGCCGATTTGTGGGGTGGCTTCACCGATACCGCCCGCACGCGGCCATGGGCGCGCGACACGCTGGTGAATGTGTGGTCGGCCAGCAAGGGGGTTGTGGCCACCGCGATGGCCATGCTGGTCGACCAGGGGCGGGCCAGCTACGACGATCCGGTGGCCAAGTACTGGCCGGAATTCGCCGCCGCCGGCAAGGGCGCCATCACCGTGGGGCAGATCCTGTCGCACCAGTCCGGCCTGAACGGGTGGGAGGTGCCGACGACCTTCGAGGAGCTGTATGACTGGGGCACGGCCACTTCGCGGCTGGCGGCGCAGGCGCCGTTCTGGCCGCCCGGGACGGCAGCCTCCTATCACGCGATGACGCATGGGTTTCTCGCCGGCGAGGTGATCCGCCGCATTACCGGCCAGGATGTCGGCGGCTTCATCCGCGATGCCATCGCGGCGCCGCTGGGGGCGGATTTCCACGTCGGCCTGGCCGCCGCGCATGACTGGCGGGTGGCCGAGATCGTGCCGCCGCCGCCCGCCAACGCCCTTCCCGGCGGCCCGGCCATGGCGGAGATTCCGCGCCGCGCGGTGTCGAACCCAGCACCCGACCCGATGCTGCCCAATACGCGCGCCTGGCGCGCAGCACAGATCCCAGCCGCCAACGGGCAAGCCTCGGCGCAGGGGCTGGCCCGCATCTACGGCGCGCTGGCGGTGGGCGGGGCGTTGGACGGGGTGCGCATCATCAGCGCGGCGGGGGTGGAGCGGTTGCGCGAAATCCGCCATCCCGGCCCCGACCTGATGCTTGGGCCGCGCAGCTGGGCGGCCGGCATGTCGAGCCAGGTGGCGCCGGCCTTCGGCCCGCATGCCGATACGTTCGGCCATTCCGGCTGGGGCGGTGCGTTCGGGTGCGCCAATCTGCGTCGCCGCGTGGGCATCGGCTATGTCATGAACCGCATGGGCGGGCAGGTCGCATCCAACCCCCGCGCCAGCAGTCTCGCCGCCGCTGTCTTCGCCGCCATGGGGGATTGAGGCCTACTGATCGTTGGAGGAAGGCAAGGCCAGGGCTCTGCCCTGGACCCGCCAAAGGCCGACGGCCTTTGGAAACCCGTTGGTTTTCCTACTGTTAAGGTGCACGGGGCTGGCCGTCGCGCGGAAGCGCGCGCGAGTCCTGCTGGGGTTTGGGGCGAAGTCCCAAGCTTGCCAGATCATGAGTCATTGTTTTAGGTGGTTGGTATAGATGGCTTTCCAACGGCCGTCGGCCTTTGGTGGGTCAAGGGCAAAGCCCTGGCCTTGCCTTCCGGCTTCAGTCGATCACGAAACCGGTTGGCATGAGGGCGGCGGTTGCGGCCGTGCCTTGCTGC
>JBBQOT010000439.1:0-3594 GCA_038331165.1 Acetobacterales bacterium | reverse complement strand
GCCCTCCCTGGCCAAACCATGGCGCTTGAGCCAATGCATGGCCGAGCCCCAAACGCCGCGCGGGAAGAAGAGCACGAAAACCATGAAGATCACACCCACGGCGGCCATCCAGTGCTGGGTGAAGCTGGTGGCCACGTCTTCGAGATAGAGGAAGACCGCCGCGCCGACAAAGGGCCCGAAGAAGGTGCCCATGCCGCCCAGCAGGCACATCATCACCGCTTGGCCCGACTGCATATAGTGCAAGGAGTCGATCGGCACGATGGACAGGTGCAGCGCCCGCAACGCACCGGCCAGGCCGCACAGCGCGGCCGACAGCACGAACACCAGCAGCTTGGCCCGCGCCACGTCATAGCCGCAGGCGGCGGTGCGCTTCTCGTTTTCGCGTATCGCCTCGATCACCGAGCCGAACGGCGAGCTCAGCACGCGCGACACGAACCACAGCGCGGCGGCGACGAAGGCCAGGATCACGTAGTACTTGGTGCTTGGGTTGACGAAGTCCAGCTTCCAGCCCAGCAGATCGATGGTCTCGACGCGGATGCCGCGCAGGCCATTCTCGCCACCGGTCCAGCGCTCGGCCTTGTAGAAGGCGTAGTAGACGATCTGACCCAGCGCCAGCGTGACCATCGAGAAGTAGATGCCCCGCGTGCGGATTGCCAGATAGCCCATCACCAGGCCGACCAGGGCCGACGCTGCGACGCCGGCCGCAATGGCGGCCCACCAGGGCCAGCCGCCGCTGACGATGGCAATGCCGCACAGATAGCTGCCCACGCCCAGAAAGGCCGCATGGCCGAAAGACAGCATGCCGGTGTAGCCGAACAACAGGTTGAAGCCCACCGCATAGAGGCCGAAGATCAGGATGTTGATCGCCAGCGCCTCGTAGGGCATGACCAGCGGAAACACCAGCAGGCAGGCGATCACGGCGGCGACACGATGGCGGGCGATCAAGTTGATTGAGCGTGAGATGTTCATCAACTCATCAACCCCGCTTTGCCGAAGAAGCCCTGGGGCTTGATCAGGAGCACCACCGCCATCAACACGAAGATCGACAGCTCGGCCAGGTCGGGCGCGAACAGCGAGGTCATGCTGAACACCACGCCCACCAGCAGGCCGGCCAGCACGGCGCCGGGCAGCGAGCCCATGCCACCGACGACCGTGACCACAAAGGACTCGGCCAGCACCGAGATGCCCATCTCCGGGTTCACGGCGCGCGTCGGCGCGGCCAGCACGCCCGACAGGCCGGCGATGGCCGTGCCAATGCCGAACACCAGCAGCCAGACGCGCGAGATGTCGATGCCCAGCACGCGCACGATCTCGGGGTCACGCGAGCCGGCGCGGATGATCAGGCCGAAGCGCGTCTTCTCGATGAACAGCCACAGGCCTATCACCACGATGGCGGTGGCACCGATCAAGAACAGTCGGTACAGCGGGAAGTGGCCGAAGCCCAGATTCACCGCACCGCGCAGCTCGGGTGGCGTGGAGGTGGCCACGCCCTCGATGCCGAAGGCCACGCGCATCGCCTCGACCATCACGTACGACAGACCGAAGGTCAGCAGTAGCGGGTAGTCGATGCCGCGCCCGTACAGCGGACGCACCAGGAAGCGTTCGGTCACCAGGCCGATCGCGCCCACGGCCAGCGGCGTCAGCAACAGGCTGAACCAGAAGTTGCCGGTCAGTCCGAGGAAGTAGACCCCCAGGAACGCGCCGACCATGAAGAACGCGCCATGCGCGAAATTCACCACGGTCAGCATGCCGAAGATCAGTGACAGGCCCAGCGCCAGCAGCGCGTAGAGGGCGCCCAGCGCAATGCCCGTCATCAGCTGCAGCGCCAGCAGCGAAAGCGTGATGTCGGCCATGATCACGTGGAAATCTTGTGGCCCATCTCGTCGCAGCTGCGCAGATTGGCCTCGTTGGCGTCTTCGATGGCGAGCACATTGAACACGTCGTACTTGTCCTTCATGTTCTTGGACTTTGACTCGACGATGATCACCGACTGCACCGACTGGTGGTCGCACTTGCGGTAGAACTGCTCGCCCTTGTACCAGTTGTATTTCAGCTGGCGCAGCGCGATGCTGACCGGCAGCGACTCGGTTGATTTGCTGTTCAGCACCGCCTGCAGCACGCTCCTCACGCCGGCATAGCCCAAGGCGCCGTAATCCGAGGGCACGGCGCCGCCATGGGCCTTGCGGAACTTGTCATTGAAGGCCTTGGCGGCCGGGATCTTGTCTTCCATGCCCCAGTAATAGGACGTGCCGCCGAGAATGCCCTCGAAGGCATCGGCGCCGCCGGCCTGGCGCGAGGTGTAGAGCAACACCGGCGCGATCACCTTGGTGTTGGCCTTCAGGCCGAAGTCGGTCACCTGCTTGGCCGAGTTGACGAGGTCGCGGCCGAAGTTGCACAGCACCAGCACATCGGGCTTCAGCGCCTGGATGCGCGGCAGGAAGGCCGAGTAGTCGGCCACGCCCAGCGGGTGGCGGATGTCGGCCAGCGTGGTCGCACCGAGCGGCGCACCGGCGCGCTGGAAGCCGCGCACCATCTCGTGGCCGTAGGCATAGTCGGCCGTCAGGTAGACGATGCGCTTGCCGAACTTCGGGAAGGCGTAGCGCGCCACGGCACCGGCCGTCAGGTGCGGGTTCAGTGCCTCGTGGAAGGTGTAGAGGCTCCAGTCCTTGGCCTCGTTGATGGCGTCGGACTGGCTGATCGAGTTGAACAGCACCTTGCGGTCACGCGCCACCGCGTTGATCGACAGCTGCGTGGCCGCCGACAGCGAGCCGACGATGAAGTTGACCTTGTCCTTCTCGATCAGCTCCAAGGTGCGGGTGGCCGCCTCGCCGGGGTTGAGCTTGTCGTCGCGCACCAGCAGTTCGGCCTTGCGGCCGCCAAAGCCGCCGGCGTCGTTGAAGTCCTTGACCGCGATCTCGGCGGCGCGCACCTGGTCTTGCGCCTCGGCGGAGAAGGCACCGGTCAGCGGCACCGGGAAGCCGATTTTGATCGGTGCGCCTTGGGCGCGCGCGATGTTGAACATGAAGGGCGAGGCGGCGACGGCGGCGCCACCTGCGATCAGGGTGCGGCGGCGGGTGTCTATCGGTTGCTGGCTCATGCTTGTCTCCTGGTGGAAGGTTTTGGTCTTCTGCGGACCTATGCGGGTGGGTACTCGGGATCGATGGCGGTTTCGTGCAGCACGGTCTCGGCGTCGCGCCTCGCTGCGGCGCCGCCCTGGCCTTGTGCCTGCATATAGGCACCGAGCTGGCGCGCACGCTGCACCACCGCCTGGCCTGGCGGCAGGCGCACGGCCTCGAAGGCGCGCAGGGCGGCGGCGGTGCCGCCGTGCTCGCGGATGCAGTCGACCAGCGCCATCGCGTCTTCAGCGGCCTTGGTCACGCCCATGCCCACATGGGGCCGTGCGACATAGGCGGCATCGCCCATCAGCGCCACGCGGCCGAAGGCCAGGCGCTCGGACATGACGTCGTAGATAGGCTGCAAAAAGGGCTGGGCGGTCTTCTCGATGATCTCGGCGAACTGCGGCGCCAGCAGCGCACGGGCCGCCTCGCGCAGTGCCGCCACCTGGCGCCAGGCCACCTTGTGCGGCGCAATGCC
>JBBQOT010000438.1:0-3602 GCA_038331165.1 Acetobacterales bacterium | reverse complement strand
CGGTGCCCCGACCCTGGGCCGGGTCTTCAACGTGCTCGGCCAGCCGATCGACGGCAAAGGCTCCACCGGCGCGGGCGGCGGGCGCAAGAACCACCAGGCGGCACCGCCGGCGCCGACCAGCACCAGCACGGCGGCGATGATGCCGATCAACAGGCCGCGCTTTGGCTGCGGGGCAGGGAGGGGCGGGGGGGCAGGGGGTGGCGGCGGTTCCGCGCGCACCGGCGCCACGATGATGTTGTCTTCCTCGACCTAGCGTGGCTCCGGCGGGGGCAGAGGCGGCGGGGGAGCAGGCGGCGGGGGCGCAGGCGGCGGGGGAGCGGGCGGAGGGGGCTCGGCCCGCGTGGGCTCCGGCCAGGGCGCGTCGTCTTCGGGAATATCGGCGGGTGGCGCCTTGCCGCGCGGGATTGGTGGCCAGATCTCGGTGCCTTCGATGTCGGTGCCGAGGATGCTGACCCGCACCGGCGTGTTCGGCAGCACGTGGAACGACACCTCGGCGCCGAAGCAAAGCCACAATTCGGCGCCGCGCTTCTCGATCACGCGCGGGCGCAGGCCGCGGCTGTCCACTGCCCAGCCATGCGGGCCGAGCTTGGTGTTCTCGGCGCCGAACCGCTCCACCATCACGCGCGACACGTCGGGCAGATGCGGTGGCGGGCTGAAGACGAAGGCGCCGGTCAGCACCCCGCGCGGGTCGTCGCTGATCTGCGCGATGCGGAATTCCACGGCGTTCTAGCTCCTGCCCATCACACCAGCGCCCATCATAGCAACGCCAGCACGCCGCCGAGCGCCTCGTTCTGCTTCTGGTCGACCATGCCGGCGGCACCCTGATCGTAGACGTTGCGCTTGACCGCATCGGCCAGCACATCGACCCATGACAGCACGAAGAGCGGGCCGAACGGCTCGGGTTCCTCGCCGATTTCAAAGCCGGGCTGCGGCGGTGGCGTGGGGTCGAAGGCCGGCGGGCCGCCCTCGACCTGTGGGCGATCGGGCGACAGCTCGCCGTCCTGGCTCATGCCGAGGAAGTTCACGTGTTCGTTGACCAGTTGCGATACCAGCACGGCGCGACGGTCGGCGGCCTGGTCGAAGCGCAGCCCGCCCTTGATGCGCCCCAGCCCCTCGACCAGGCGCGATTGCAGGCGGCAGCGGCTGGCGGTGGCCGTCATCTCGGCCACCAGCGCGTCGGCGGCGGGGCCGTCGAAGCCGAAGTAGCCGTGCAGGTTCGCCTCGGTGGGGAAGCGCCGCAGCTTGGCGATCCAGGCTGACAGCAGGGCGCCGGCACGGTCCTGGGTGGGGTCGCCGCCATTGGGCTCGGCCGGCGCGGCGGCGGCCGGGGTGGCGCGCGCGCGCAGCCGGTCGCGCATCGATGACACGGCGCCGGTGGCCGCCGGGGGGGCGGCGCGGTTGGCCTCCGCACTCGGCAGGGTGCGCAACAGCACCTCGCGGGCCTCGGCCGGGGTCAGGTGGAACTGGCTGAGCAACAGGCCGAAGCGCCCGGCATTGCCGTTGCCCTCCAGCAGGTCCAGCGCCGGCTGGAGTGCCGCAATCCGCTTGGTGTATTCGGCGTCCAGGTCGTCGCCGACATGCCATTCCGACAGCCGCCGGCGCATGTCGCCGCGCAGGATCGCCACTTGGTTGGACAGCTGGTTCAGCTTCAATTCCGGCCGGCACACCGGGCCGAGCATCTCCACCAGATAGGTCATGCCGGCATCGTTCAGCTTGAACACCTCGGCCCAGGCCCGCTCGGGGCCACGCACATGGCGGCGGATGCCCGGATTGGCGCTGAACTCGCGCCCCCAGCGCGAAATCTTCTCCGGCACGCCGGGCAGGTAGTCGGCCTCCACCCCCGCCTCGGTCAGCTTTGACAGCGACTGCGACTTGCCGGGATTGCGCGCCAGCAGGGTGTTGTTGAACGGCTGGCCGGGATGCCAGTTGTCCAGCCATCCGTTCGCCTCCTGCAGGGGTTGCAGCAGGCTGGCCTTCACCCGCGCTTCCCACAGATCGTCCGACGCCATCGTGTCGTCGCGGCCCGGCGTGCGGTTGAAATGCATGTCCATGCGGGTGAGCATGATGAACAGCGCCGTTTCGACGCGCGCGCGGGCCTCGGGCGTGGCGCCATGGGTGCGGTTGATCCAATTGCGGATCGACTGGCGGATGGTGGCGTCGAAGGCGTTGTTGCTTTCCTTGATGCACAGCAGCAGCGCGTTCAGTTCGCGCTCGGCCGCGTAGCGCTCGAACAGATAGGCCACCTTGCCGCGCAGGAAGAACTCGCCCAGCGCATTGGCCCGCGCACCGATTTCCAATGCGTGATCCTTGCCGGTGCGTTCGCGCGCGCCGGGGAAGTCGAGCAGGTCGGTCGCCTGGAAGATCGGCCAGGGCAGCTC
This sequence comes from Acetobacterales bacterium, assembly GCA_038331165.1. Taxonomy (GTDB): domain Bacteria; phylum Pseudomonadota; class Alphaproteobacteria; order Acetobacterales; family Acetobacteraceae; genus CAMDGX01. The sequence continues at coordinate 1,224 of JBBQOT010000438.1, read as the reverse complement.
GGACATGGTGATCTGCAATTCCGCGATCAGCCCGGTCAGTTCCGGGCGCGTCAGCGTGCAGCGGGCGCCGTTCTGGGCGGTGATCTCGATCATCGGCTGGCCGGCGTCGGCGAGGTGGTCGAGCGTGTCGACCTTCAGCACGCTCTCGGTCTTGGGCACCAGGGCGGCGATCGGCGCCCACGCCTCGCGGTCGAAGCGCAGTGCCTTCAGCCGCGCGGTCAGCCGCGTCAGCACATCGGTGAACGGGGCAAAGCGGTTCCACAGCAGGGCGTAGACATCGACCCGCCGTTCCAGCGGCAGGCGCGGCAGCACGGCGGCCATGCGGTCCCAGAACGGGCCTGAGCGGATCGCCTGGGCATCGGCGAAACCGCGGAACTCGTTGTCGCAATACTTGCTGAGATCCCAGATGTCTTCCTGGCGCACCTCGTTGTTCTCGGCGGCACCGGCGGCATCGCGCTCGGCGGCACCCAGCACCTCGGCGATGGTATCGGCCAGTCCGGCGCTGGCCTTTTCCGCATCCAGCGCATCGCAGAACCAGGAATTGGCCAGGATCTTCACCAGGTCGACTTCGCTCAACAGGCGCAGGCGCACCGGGAAGCCGTCGGGGCCTTTCTCGCTGCGCATGGTGAAGCGGGTGACCAGGCCGGTGGCTTCCTTGTCGCTCTCGGGGTTGATGTCGGCGAGAAAGCCGCGCGGGCGGTCGAGCTCGGCGGTGAGTTCCTTGCCTGGCGCGCGGGCGAGGGTGGAGATGAGGTAGCTTTTGCCGGCCTGCGACAAGCCGTAGACGCCAACAGCCACCGGGCGTTCGGCGGCGACGCGCAGCTTGCGTGCCTCCACGGCGGCCAGGCGGAATTCCTTCTCCAGCACCGGGCGTTGGGCGGCGATGCGGTCGGGATAGTCGCGGAACCAGGCCAGCGCCCCCTGGGCGGCGCGCTCGGTGTCTTGGCAGAGGCGCACGAGCGCCTGGGTGGCGGCGGCGGTGGCGGCGTCGGACATGGCTCAGCCCCCCGTCTGGTCGTCGGCCATGGCGGCCAGGATGGCATCCAGCGTGGCAAGCTGCCCGGCATCCAGCCAGTGGCTGCCCTCGTCGCCCGGCAGGGTTTGCAGGCTGCGGGTCAGCGTGCCCGGGCGCAACGGGGCACCGCGGGCGTCCATCACCGAGGTCTCGTCGATCTCGAACTCCATCGCATCGCCGTCGGGGTCGCGGGTCAGCCGGCGGCGCAG
>JBBQOT010000437.1:0-3606 GCA_038331165.1 Acetobacterales bacterium | reverse complement strand
AGTAGTACCTCGCTCAGGGTGTGAATTCTCATCAGCAGGCGTGAGTGGCTGACCATCACCGCCAGGGTAACGCAGAACAGCGAAATGAGCGGGTCGCCGGTATTCAGCCCGGTGATGTGGTCGCCGGTGGAAAAGACCGCGCTGGCCGAGGCCGAGATCGAATACCACGACCACAAGAGCGACACCGTCACGGTGCGCTTTCCGATCGTGCAATGCCCCGTCGCCAGCCTGACGGGAGCGGCGATCCTGATCTGGACCACCACGCCGTGGACCATGCCCGGCAACCGCGCGATCGCGCTGGGCGAAGACATCGACTACGCCGTGGTGCGCATCGACAGTGTGAAGGAAGGGTCGTTCGCTGTTCCCGGCGAGCGTGTTCTCGTAGCACTCGCCCTGTTGCCGCAGTTTTGCGAGACGGCCGGCGTTGAGACCCACCACCTGCTGCACCTGCACAAAGGCGTCGAATTGCTCGGCACCGTCTGCGCCCATCCGCTGCGCGGGCGCGGCTATGACCATGATGTGGTGGTCTATTCCGCCGAATACGTCACCACCGAGGCCGGCACCGGCTTTGTCCACATTGCCCCTGGCCACGGCGAGGAAGACTTCGAACTTGGCCGCCTGCACGGCATCGAGGTGCCCGACACGGTGGGCGAGGACGGCACCTTCAACGCCTGGGTGCCGCACTTCGCCGGGCTGCACGTGTATCGCGCCGCCGACGCGGTGTGCGCCGCGCTGAGTGAAGCCGGCGGGCTGATGGCGCGCGGACGGCTGGTGCATTCCTACCCGCATTCCTGGCGCAGCAAGGCGCCACTGATTTTTCGCGCCACGCCGCAATGGTTCATCCGCATGGACGGGCCCGAAGCGATCCGGGCCAAGGCGCTTCAGGCAATTGCCGACACCGTGTTCGTGCCCGACCAGGGGCGCCGCCGCATCGGCGCGATGGTGGCTTCCCGGCCCGATTGGTGCATCAGCCGCCAGCGTGCCTGGGGCGTGCCGATCGCGGTGTTTGTCGAACGGGCCACCGGGCAGGTGCTGCGCGACCAGGCGGTGATCGATCGCATCACCGACGCCTTCCGCACCGAGGGGGCGGATGCCTGGTATTCCTCGCCTGCCGCGCGCTTTCTCGGCGAGGGTCGTGATCCGGCAGCCTACGAGCAGGTCTTCGACATCGTCGACGTATGGTTCGAGAGTGGTTCCACCCACGCCTTCGTGCTGGAGGCGCGCGGCTTGCCGTGGCCGGCGGACCTCTACCTCGAAGGATCGGACCAGCATCGCGGCTGGTTTCATTCCTCGCTGCTGGAATCCGTCGGCACGCGCGGGGTGGCGCCGTTCAAGGCGGTGCTGACGCATGGCTTCGTGATGGACGAGCAGGGCCGCAAGATGAGCAAGTCGCTCGGCAACGTGGTGGCACCCGATGAGGTGACCAGCACGCTGGGGGCCGACATCCTGCGGCTATGGGTGATGTCGTCGGACACCTCCGAAGACATGCGCATCGGCCGCGAGATCCTCAAGCAGACTGCCGAACTCTACCGCCGCCTGCGCAACACGCTGCGCTGGCTGCTGGGGGCGCTGGAGGGTTTTTCCGCCGCCGAGCAGGTGGCCGAGGCCGACATGCCGGAGCTGGAGCGCTGGGTGCTGCATCGCGTGGCCGAGATCGACGCACAGATTCGCGGCGCGGTCGAAAGCCATGACTGGACCGGCGTTTACGCCGCCATCCACGGCTTCTGCTCGGCGGACTTGAGCGCGTTCTACTTCGACATCCGCAAGGACGCGCTGTACTGCGACCGGCCGGACAGCCTGCGCCGCCGCGCCGCGCGCACCGTGCTGGACCATCTGCATCGCTGCCTGTGCACCTGGCTCGCCCCGGTGCTGGTGTTCACCGCCGAGGAAGCCTGGACAGCGCGTTTCGGCGCGGATGACAGCGTCCATCTGCACGACTTCCCCACCATCCCCGCCGCGTGGCACGACCCGGCGTTGGGGGCGAAGTGGGCCGACATCCGCGAGCTTCGCCGGCTAGCCACCACCGAATTGGAGGCGATGCGCGGGGAAAAGCGCATCGGGTCCTCCAACCAGGCCGTGGTCACCCTGGCGTTGCCTGACGCGCAGGCCGGGCTGCTGTCGTCCGGGGCTTGGGCTGACATCCTGATCGTCGCCGGGGCCACCGTGCACACCGCCGTCGCTGCGTCGGCCCACGCCGCGGTGGCGCCCGGCAGCAAATGCGAGCGCTGCTGGAAGGTGCTGCCCGAGGTTGGCCAAACGCCGGCGCACCCGATGCTGTGCCTGCGCTGTGCCGATGCGGTGGAGTCGGGGCTGGTGGGTGCGGCCTGATGCAGCGCCCCGCATGAACCTCCGCACCGCCCGCTTCACCACCTGGGGCAGCCTCATGGCGCTGCTGATCCTGGCCGCCGACCAGGCCAGCAAGTGGTGGGTGCTCGACGTGTTCGACCTGCCGGCGAAGGTCTCGGTGGCGCTGCTGCCGTGGCTCAACCTGACCATGGTGTGGAATCGCGGCATCACCTTCGGGCTGCTGAGCAACGACTCCGGCTGGGGCTCGATCGCGCTGTCGGCGCTGGCGTTGGCGGTGGTGGTGGCCCTGGTCATGTGGCTGCGCCGGGCCGAGCGGCTGGGGGTGGCACTGGCCCTGGGTGCGGTAGCCGGCGGCGCGGTGGGCAACGTGATCGACCGCATGCGGTTCGGCGCGGTGGTCGATTTCATCCATGCCCATGCCTGGGGCTGGTCGTGGTATGTGTTCAACATCGCCGATGCCGCGATCGTCTGCGGCGTGGGCGTGCTGCTGCTCGATTCCCTCCTCGCCGGCAAGCGCGCGCCACCGGCCGACGGCGCCGCGCCTTGATGCCGACACCACGGCCAGCTAAGCAGGTTCCCATGCGCCATACCCATCTCCGCGTCGCCGCCGCCGTCCTGATGTTGGCCCTGCCGCTGCTCGCCGGCTGCGGGGGCGACGACGTGTCCCGCACCTTCGGCCTGCAGCGCGACCCGCCGGACGAGTTCCAGGTCACCACCCGCGCGCCGCTATCGATGCCGCCCGATTTCGCCCTGCGCCCACCGCGCCCCGGCGCCGCACGCCCGCAGGAGCAGACGGCGCGCGCCGCCGCCGAGGCTACCCTGGCGCCACAGGCGGCCCTCGTGGCCCGCGAAGCCGCAATGACACCCGGCACCTCGGCGCTGTTGCAGGCCGCCGGCCCCGGCGCGCCGGCCGATATCCGCGCCAAGGTCGAGCAGGAATCGGCGCTGGAGCGCCCGTCGCGCAGCGTGGTCGACCGGCTGATGTTCTGGCGCACGCCGTCGCAGCCCGGCGGGCTGGCGGTCGACCCGCAGCGCGAGGCCCAGCGCCTGCGCGAGAACGCCGCCCTGGGCGCCAACGCGACCGAGGGCGACAGCCGCATCATCCAGCCGCGGTCGCGCAGCCTGTTCGACCGGCTGTTCTGATTCCGCACCCGGCACTTTGGCGGCACCTCGTCGTGCGGTAAGCTGCGCCATGGCCAACGACTCGCCCGCCGCGACGCAGCTCTCTCAGGCATGGTCCCGCCTCGCCGCGCTGGCCGCCCGGCCGGGTGCCGATGATATACGCGCACTATTCGCCGC
>JBBQOT010000436.1:0-3632 GCA_038331165.1 Acetobacterales bacterium | reverse complement strand
ACCATCGGGAGCGCCCCGCCGATAGGGTCACCGCACCAACCATGCCGCGCCCACTGGCCCGGCCGCCGTCGCGTATCTGGTCGGATCAGCAGCGCCGTTGGGTTGCTCGGGGTTGGTTTATATTGCGATATCGTAACTATTAGGACGTGTGTTCGCGAGGGGATCAAGGGGTCAAAAATCTTAGGGTCGTTCCAGGGGCGAAGAGGTTAAAGGGGCCGCGGTTCGGGATGTCGGGGTAGTCCGGTGGGTCGATGATGCGGAAACAGGGCGGCGGCGGCGGGGGCGCGGGGCGGAAGGGGGGCGGGTTGGGCAGGTTGAGTTCGGCGGGCACATCGGGCGAGGCCTCGATGCCGAGCAGGCGGCAGAGCGGGCGCAGATGCGGCCGGCCTGGGGCGCTGCGGCCAGGAAGGGCCGAAACTCGGGATGGGCCATCCAGTGCTGGAGGCTGCTCATGGCCTGGGCGGACACGCGGCCGTGGCGAGCAGCACGCGGTCGCCCTCGGCCAGCCCGTCGAGGATTTCCGTGGCTCGCGCCCCACGCAGGCCCAGCCGCACCGCAACACGCCGCGCATGCCCGCCCACGACGCGCAGCACCCAGGCCGCACCACCGGCATCGTGCACCGCTGCCAAGGGCAGAATCAGCACGCCCATGCGCTCGGCCACCGTGATGTCAACCGAGACCGTCATGTCTTCGCGCAAGGTCGCCGGCGGCTCGGGCACGTCGAGTTTCACCTCGACCGCGGCGCGCTGCGGGTCGACCGAGGGGTTGATGTAGGCGAGGCGCGCGGCGAAGCGCGCCGTCGGATAGGCATCGGCCGAGGCCAGCGCCACTGGGCCGAGTGCCAGCAGCCCCAGGTTGCGCTCGTCGATCTGCACCACGAGCTGCGGCGGGCTGTCGGGCGAGAGCGCCATCAGCGCCGTGTTGGGCTGCACCACGTCGCCGCGCTCGACGTTGCGCGCAATCAGCGTGCCGGCGACGGGCGCTTCGATGCTGGTGTAGTCCAACCGTGCCTGCGCGGCACGCAGGCTGGCGCGCGCCTGCGTCAGCACCGATTGCGCCAGCACCTCATCGGTGCCGCCGGGCGTGTTGCCGGCCAGCGTGATGCGCGCGGCTTCCATCTGCGCCTCGGCGACGTCGCGGGCCACGCGCGCGTCGTCGAGGGCTGCGCGGGTGGCGAAGCCGCTGGCCTGCAGCTGCTCGGTGCGGCCGAATTGCTGCTGCGCATTGACCAGGGTGGCTGCAGCCTGGGCGAGGGTGCGCACGGCCACGGGCAGCGTGACGTCGTTGAGGAGGCGCAGCTGCGTCTCGGCCTGCACGACGGCGCTCTGCGCCTGCTCAAGCGCTGCGCGCAGTTCGCTGTCCTCCAGGCGGAGCAATAAGGGCCTGAGGTGACGCGTTGGCCCTCGATGACCGGAATGACGGCGACGGTGCCGGTGATCTGGCTGCCGATGGCCACGCGCAAGGGGGTGGTGACGCGACCGGTGGCGACGACGCTGCGCAACAGCGTGCCGCGTGTTACGGTCTCGGCGGGGAGGATCGGGCCGAGCAGCAGGGCCGGGCCGAACCAGATGGCCAGCGCCAGGATCGGCAGCACGAGCAGCAGCCAGCGCCAGTGCGCGGCCAAGCGGCGCCATGAGGAGGGCTTTTGGATCGGCGCCGGCTGGAGGGTGCCGGGCACTGTCGGGGCGTCGGGCGGCACGGCACTCATTGCTTCATTAGTACGGGGCTTGGCGCCGCGCGCAGCACGCTGTTGGTTCAGTCGCCAAGCACCGTCTCGCGCAGTTCGCCCTGGCCGAAGCCGGCCATGACCGCGGGTTGAGGAATTCGAAATGCGTGTCGGGGGAATCGACGAAGGCGAGCGCGCTGTCGAAGACCGTCGCATCAGTGGTCTCACCGGGGGCGGTGAGCAGGATGTGCGGGAACATGTTTGTCCGATCAGGCAACAGAAGCCCGGCCCGTTGGGTAGCGCGGGCACAAGCCCCCGGCGCAGCCTCGGAAACTACCCAGGGACCGCGGCTGGCCGCCGGCGACCTCAGTGTGGCACGCCGAGTCGAATGTCTGGCCCTACCGCCGCGCTGTCCTGCGCTCAACTTCAGCCGCTCAACCGATTTCGAGTGAGGTCCGCTAGCCAGCGCCACCCAGAGGCGCACAGGAATTTTGCCGGGAGTATGATTTTCGCCCCCCACCCCCGGGGTGGAGAAGGGCGGGGGAAGCCAACGCGCGGGTGTGGACAGCGAGCATCAAGCTCTCTTGTCCTTGACTCCGGCGGCCCGCGATGCCGGCCTGATCCACCTGTAGACCGGCATCAGCACATGCTCGACAAGGGGGATCAGCAGCCCGCCCAGCGCCAAGCCAACGACCCCTGCCGCTGCCGCCTCGACGATCCAGACGATTGCTGCGCCAACCGGGGGCAGCATCACGCCCGCAGCCAGGGCCGCGTGATGAATGGCGCGGGCCAGGCCACCCAAGCCGAATGTCTCCAGCCCATGCACGATGATGCCGCCGCCGACCCACACCATGGCCGCTGTGCCGACGATGCTCAGCAGCTTCAGGAAGGGCGGCATCCCCAGCACCAGCCCTCGCCCGAGCCCCTGGATCAGCGGCGCCAGCGCGTGGTCGAGGCTCGAAGGGGCCCTGCCCGTTATCCCCGCAATGGGATGTGGCTGGGCGGCCAGCGCGACGCCGACGTCGTCGGCCTTCACGATCAGCGCCACGGCGCCGTAGACCAAGACGGTGATGCCGATGCCAACCCCGGCGAGCGTCACCGCCTGCGACCAGAAGCCGGCCTCGGGGATGGTGGCCAGCGCGATCGCCATGATCTCGGCGGAGAGGATGAAGTCGGTCCCGATGGCGGCGCGGACCTTGGTGTCCTCCATCGCCTGCGGGTCCTCGACCGCCAAGCCGATCGTCACCTCGTGCGCAAGAGCGGCATGGGGAAACAGCGCCTCGAACACCTTCTCCGCCCCCTCGTAGCAGAGGAAGGCGCCGCCAAGCATAAGCAATGGCGTGATCGCCCAGGGGGCGAAGAAGCTGAGCGCCAGGGCCATGGGTAGCAGGTAGAGCAGCTTGTTCTTCAACGAGCCCATGGCGATCCGGCGGATGATGGGCAGTTCGCGCGCGGCGGTGAAGCCGACCACGTAGCGCGGTGTCACGGCCGCATCATCGATGACCACGCCCGCTGCCTTGGCACCAGCCTTCGCCGCCTGGGCCGCCACATCATCCAACGATGCGGCGGCCACCTTGGCCAGCCCCACGATGTCATCCAGCAACGCAACCAAACCCGTGCTCATCGTGGCTCCAGTTTCCTACGCAAGGTGAGGCAGGAGATGGCCAGTCCAGGAGTTGCGGGCAATCAACACGTAGACAGAGCTGTGCGCGCGCGATCCATTTGGGTCAGTTGGACGGCGGGGCAAAATGTGCCGCCCAGTGTGCCCCCCAAAGAAACGCGCCCCCGCTCGTTCGCAAAAGTTCCATAATACCAACCACCGAAAACACTGACTCATGACCAGGCAAGCATGGGGCTTCGCCCCAAACCCCAGCAGGACTCGCGCGCGCTTTCGCGCGACGGCCAAGCCCCTGCACCTTATACCAACCCCTTTAATGATTGACCGATAGAGAAAGCCAAGGCCAGG